>NZ_JBFTPJ010000425.1:0-4832 GCF_056398445.1 Variovorax sp. 01T439_2 | reverse complement strand
CCCTGGTGCAGGTGCAGCTTCACGTTGGGAAACTGCGCGCGGAATTCCTGCACCGCCACCGGCATCGCATAGCGCGCCTGCGAATGCGTGGCCGCCACCGAGAGCAGGCCGCTTTGCTGCGCGACGAACTCCTGCCCGGCATGGCGCAGGTTGCTGCTTTCCAGCAGCATGCGCTCGATGATCGGCAGCACGTGGCCGCCCGGCTCGGTGAGCCCGGTGAGGCGCTTGCCGGCGCGCACGAAGAGCTCGATGCCGAGCTCTTCCTCCAGCTCGCGGATCTGCCGGCTCACGCCCGGCTGGGACGTGTGGAGGGTGTGGGCGACTTCGGTCAGGTTGAAGCCGCAACGAACGGCCTCGCGTACCGAGCGCAGTTGTTGGAAGTTCATCTGGCGCGGAAGAAGATCGGGAGGAGGAAAAGGCACGGGCCCGCAGCGGGCCGAGCGGCGATTCTCGGCACAAGTGCTTATGCGGGGAACGATGCGTTTGTTGGTTTCACATGAGAAAAACATCTGTGCGGGCCGTCTGGCGCTGCCATCGCCGTGGATTTGCAATTTCGCACGACTGTGCTAAAGTTGCCAACATGGACGCCAAGACCCAGAAAAGCGAACTCACCCGCGCCGCCATCGTCGGCGCGGCGATGGACCTTGCGCTGGCCGAGGGCCTGGAAGCCATCACGCTGCAGGCCGTGGCCAGCCGCCTGGCGCTCTCCAAGAGCGGCGTGTTCTCGCGCGTGGGTTCGCGCGAGGCGCTGCAGAAGGCCGTGATCGAGGAATACGGCCGCCGCTTCCTGGCCGACGTGTTCGTGCCGGCCATGCAAAAGCCCAAGGGCCTTGCGCGGCTCGACGACATCGTCGGGCGCTGGATTGCCCGCACCCGCGACATCGAGGCCGAGACTGGCTGCATCTACATGGCGGGCGCCTTCGAATACGACGATCGCGAAGGCGAGCTGCGCGACCTGCTGTTCGGCGAGATCACGCGCTGGCGCGCCGCGCTGCGCCGCACGGTGCTCCAGGCGGTGGAAACCGGCGAGCTGCGGGCCGACACCGACCCGGCGCAGCTGGTCAGCGAATTGAACGGCCTGGTCATGGGCCTGCTGCACGACGCGCGCTTCCTGCGCGACCCCCAAGCCGCCGATCGCGCCACGCAGACCTGGCAGCGGCTTCTTTCGAGCTACCGCGCCTGAGCCACGGCACAGGCCATTCCGTTTTCGTCTTTCTTTGTCTTGATTTCGCACGATCGTGCGATAAAAAGGAGAAGCACCATGCTGATCATCGCCCTCTGTCTTGCCGTCTATGTGGGTGCCATCGGCGCCGACGCCACCCGCGATGCGCTGCGCAGCCTGCCGCGCAGCAACGAGGACTGGGTCTGGTACTGAACGCAGGAGCCTATGGCATGACGAGCACCACCACCTCCGCGGCCACGCACGCCGCGCAGTCCAACTACTACCGCCCGGGCCGGCTGATGCGCGCCTTGCGCTTCGGCCTGACCGCCTCGCAGCGCCTGTGGCCCGCGCTGGGCGTGCGCGCCGCCTACCGCGTGTTCGGCACGCCACTGCCGCCCAAATGGCTCTACCGCGGCCAGGGGCCGGGCGCGGCGTGGCGGCGCGAGGCCTGGGCCTTCGAAGACGCCGGCCTCGGCCTCTATCACCTGGCTGCGCAGGACCTCGGTGCGGAGTCGGCGCCCGTGGTGCTGCTGGTGCACGGCTGGGGCGGGCATGCGGGGCAGATGCTGGCGCTCGCGCAGGCGCTGGCCGATGCGGGCCTGCGGCCGGTGCTGCTCGAACTGCCGGCCCATGGCCGCAGCGCGGGCACCATGAGCAACTCGCCGCAGTTCGCGCGGGCCATTGCGTACGTGGTTGCCAGGCTGGCGGCCGACGGCCATGCGCTGCGCGCGGTGGCCGCCCATTCGCTGGGCGCCAACGGGCTGGCGCTGGCGGCCGCGCAGGGCCTGCAGGCCGAGCGGCTGGTGCTGCTCGCGCCGCCGGCCTCGCCACGCGAATACACGCGCTACTTCGCGCACACCTTCGGCCTCAGCGAGGCGACGCGCCTGGCCATGCAGCGGCGGTTCGAGGCGCGCGAAGGCGTCCTGATGGCGCAGCTGGAGCCGGCGGCCGTCGGTCCGCGCATCGCGCAGCCGACGCTGATCGTGCATGACCACGACGACCGCGTGAACCGCTTTGCCGATGCCGAGGCCTACAGGGACGCGATCAGGGGAGCGCGGCTGGTGGCCACGCAGGGACTGGGACACCGCCGCATCCTCAAGGAGGAGGACGTGGTCCGCCAGGTGGTGCGCTTCGTGGCGCAGCCCTGAGCGGCGCGGACGGCAAGCACGGGCGGGCGGTGCTGCCCGCCGCACGTTCTTTTTTCTTCAGCGCGCCGGCGAGGGTGCCGGGTCGGGCAGCTCGATCTTGATGTCGAGCACTTCGAGGTCGTCCTGCTTCTCCAGGTGAACCTTGATGTCGTCGGCATTGATCTTCACGTACTTGGAGATCACCGCCAYCAGCTCGCGCTGCAGGTCGGGCAGGTAGTCGGGGCGCTTCTTGCCGCTGAGGCTGGACCGCTCGTGCGCGAGGATGATCTGCAGCCGCTCCTTGGCGACGCTGGCCGTCTTCTTCTTTTCGCCGAGCAGGAACGAGAAAAAGGACATGGCCTACTTGCCTCCGAAAATTCGCTTGAAGAAGCCCGGCTTTTCGGCGTCGACGAAGCGCATCGGGCGGTCTTCGCCCAGGAAGCGCGCGACCACGTCGCTGTAGGCCTTGGCCACGTCGGTATCCTTGTCGTGGATCGCGGGCACGCCCTGGTTGGACGCCTGCAGCACGCTTTCCGACTCGGGAATGACGCCGATCAGCTTGATGCGCAGGATGTCCTGGATGTCTTCCAGCGAGAGCATCTGGCCGCCGGCCACGCGGTTGGGGTTGTAGCGGGTGATCAGCAGGTGCTCCTTGATGGGGTCGCCGCCTTCCTTCGCCCGCTTGGTCTTGCTGCTGAGCATGCCCAGGATGCGGTCGGAGTCGCGCACCGAGGATACCTCGGGGTTGGTCACCACGAGCGCCTCGTCGGCAAAGTGCATGGCCATCATCGCGCCGGTCTCGATGCCGGCGGGCGAATCGCAGACGATGTAGTCGAAGTCCATGGCGGCCAGGTCGGCCAGCACCTTTTCGACGCCTTCCTGCGTGAGCGCTTCCTTGTCGCGCGTCTGCGAGGCCGCGAGCACGAACAGGTTGTCGCACTGCTTGTCCTTGATGAGCGCCTGGCTGAGGTTGGCCTCGCCCTGGATCACGTTGATGAGGTCGTACACCACGCGGCGTTCGCAGCCCATGATGAGGTCGAGGTTGCGCAGGCCCACGTCGAAGTCGATCACCGCCGTCTTCTTGCCCGCGAGCGCGAGGCCCGACGCGAAGCTGGCGCTCGTCGTGGTCTTGCCGACGCCGCCCTTGCCTGAGGTCACCACCACAATTTTGGCCATGGCCATTCCTTCTTGTTTCAATTCGGTTGTTGTTGGTCGGATGTGCCTCGGCACATCAGATCGGATCGATCACCAGCTTCTTGCCATCCAGGCGTATCTGGGCCGGCTTGCCGAGCACCGGGTCGGGCAGCGGCACCTCGTTGGTGCGAT
Source organism: Variovorax sp. 01T439_2 (assembly GCF_056398445.1). Taxonomy (NCBI): domain Bacteria; kingdom Pseudomonadati; phylum Pseudomonadota; class Betaproteobacteria; order Burkholderiales; family Comamonadaceae; genus Variovorax; species Variovorax sp. 01T439_2. The sequence continues at coordinate 1,217 of NZ_JBFTPJ010000425.1, read as the reverse complement.
AGATGCCCGCAATGGCCACGAGCTGCGCTTCCATGCAGGTCGAGAAGATGCGCGCCTCGGTGTTGCCGCGCGCGCCGGCAATGGCCTTGCCCCGCAGCGGCGCGTAGACGTGCACGTTGCCGTCGGCAATGACCTCGGCGCCGAAGCTCACCACGGCGGTCACCACCACGTCGCCGCCGCGGGCGTAGACCTGCTGGCCCGAACGCAGCGGCTTGTCGATCAGCAGCGTGCCGTTGGCCGGCACCGGCACTTCGCGCACGATCTGCGGTGCTTCGCTGGCGGGCGCCGGCGAAGCGGCCGGCGGCGCCGGTGAGCGCGGCGCGGGCGCCACCGGCATGGCCGTGAGCGACAGGCCGGCGGCGCGCGCCGCGGCATTCTGGGCGTTGTTGCCCCCGCGCACCGCAATCGGCTGCGTCTGGTGGCGCGCCAGCAGGCCGCGCAGCGCCGCGAAGTCGAGCGCCGGGGGTCCCTCGCCGCTTTCCTCGTCCGGCTGCAGCTGCGAGAGGTCGATGACCACCGGCTCCTGCTCGAAGAAATCGGGCGAATCGGCCAGCTGCGCGTCGAGGGCCTCGGCCAGCACGGCCAGGTCGGCCGTCTTGAGGCTCACTGCGATCAGCGGCAGCGTGGCGCTCTTGAATTCGAAAACCGCCTTGGTGCGCGCGGCGGAGACATCGGCCATTGGAAAACGTCGGTGCGAAAAGCGTTGAAGTCTAACGGGCGCGGGCTTCCGGCCAGTGAACGGGGCCCGCTTCAAGCACCCCGCAGAACATTTATTGCACGAGGTTTCACTTTTAAAAGGCTCAGGCGTTGCGCGATCTGCCGAGCAGTGCGTAAAGAATGATCGCCCCGAAAGTCGCGGTGCCGATGCCGCCCAACGCGAAATCGCCGAACTTCAGCGTGAAGTCGCCAGTGCCGATGATGAGCGTGATGGCGGCCACGATCAGGTTCTTGTTCTGCGAGAAGTCGACCTTGTTGTCGACCCAGATCTTGGCGCCCGCAATGGCGATCAAGCCGAACACCACGATGCTCACGCCGCCCATCACCGGCAGCGGAATCGCCTGGATCAGCGCGCCGAACTTGGGGCTGAAGCCCAGCACCAGCGCAATGAGCGCGGCCACCACGAACACCGCCGTCGAGTAGATGCGCGTGGCCGCCATCACGCCGATGTTCTCGGCATAGGTGGTCACGCCGGTGCCGCCCGAGGCGCCGCTCACCAC
>NZ_JBFTPJ010000424.1:0-4834 GCF_056398445.1 Variovorax sp. 01T439_2 | reverse complement strand
GTGTACAGGAGGCGGCCGGACCCGCATCGACGGCTGGCGCGCCCAGCCTGCGGAATTTCGGGGAGCAGGCCTACAGCAGTCGCGCGGCCGCAGGCCTAGTGTGGTGGGCAAAGAACTGCATCATCCAGGAGGCAGCATCATGAAGAATTTCGTTCTGGAGCCCCGCATGCGCTCGAGCATCGGCGGCGCTTTCTACCCCACAGGCTACTCGATGGTGATGTTCCCGAGCACGGAGGACGCCAACCGCATCGGCCACAAGCTGATCGAGAACGGCGTGAGCGGCGACGAGATCTACCTGCTTCCCGCGGCCACGATCCTGGAGGAGATCTCGCCCACCGTGAGGGAAGCCGACGAGCCGCTGCCTTCGGCCGGCACCGACGCGGCCACCGTGCGCGCCTACACCAAGCTTGCGCGCGAAGGCCATGCCGGCCTCCTGGTCAGGACGAAGCACGAAGAGGACGCCAACCGCCTGATGGAACTGGTGCGCACCGTGCCCTATTCGATCGCGCAGCGCTATCGCACGCTGGTCATCGAAGACCTCTGACCGAAACCCTCTGCTCGATCGATCCGCTGGCGGCTCAGGCGGCCGCCGCTGCGCGCCGCACCACGTCGCGCGCCATGGCCTGCGCGAGTTCCTGTTCGCCCAGGAAGACTGTGGCGGCCATCTCGCGCGTCAGCAGCCCGGCTTCTTCCTCGTTGTGGCTGCGGATCACGGTTTCGATGGCCGGATTGAGGGTGCGGGCGGTTTCCATCATCTGCCGCACGTTCATGGCGTCCGGGATGGCCACCACCAGCACGCGGGCACGCGCGATGTGCGCCTGGATCAGCACGGCCGGATCGGCCGCGTCGCCCCAGACGGCCGCCACGCCGGCCTCGCGCAGCTTCTCCACCAGTTCGCGGTTCTGCTCCGCCACCACGTAGGGAATGTCGTGCGCCTCCAGCTCCGATGCGATGCGGCGCCCGACGCGGCCATAGCCCACCAGCACCACCTGGCGGGACAGGTAACGGGCTTCGGTGGTGGTCGGCAGTTCGGCCAGCGGATGGTCGTGCGATTCGAGGCTGCGCGCCGCCGGGAAGCGGCCGTGCAGCCATTTCTCGATCGGTGCGACCAGGCTGAACCACAGCGGATTGGTGGCAATGGAAATCAGTGCGCCGGCCAGGATCAGGCTCTGCCCCTCCACCGGCAGCAGGCCGAGCGAGACGCCGAGCCCCGCAAGAATGAACGAGAACTCCCCGATCTGCGCAAGGCTCGCGCTCACGGTGAGCGCCGTGCCCAGCGGATAGCGGAACGCCAGCACCAGCGCGCAGGCGGCCAGCGACTTGCCCAGCACGATCACGCCCACCACCGCCAGCACCTGCAGCGGCCGCTCGACGAGCACCGAGGGATCGAAGAGCATGCCCACCGACACGAAGAACAGCACCGCGAAGGCATCGCGCAGCGGCAGCGATTCCTGTGCCGCGCGGTGGCTGAATTCGGATTCGCGCATCACCATGCCCGCGAAGAAAGCGCCCAGCGCGAACGACACGCCGAACAGCGCCGCCGACGCAAAGGCGATGCTGACTGCGGCCGCGATCACGCACAGCGTGAACAGCTCGCGCGAGCCGGTGCGCGTGACCTGCCAGAGAATCCAAGGAAACGCGCGCCGCCCCACCACCAGCATCAGCGCCACGAACCCGCCCACCTGCAGCAGCGTGACGCCGAGCGTCTGCCACAGCGGATCGGCGTTGGCCGAATCGCCCGCCTGGCCGCCCAGCGCCCCCGCGAGCGGCGGCATCAGCACCAGGACCAGCACCATGGCCAGGTCCTCGACCACCAGCCAGCCGACCGCGATGCGCCCGGTGAACGAATCGAGAATGCCCAGGCTCTCGAGCGCGCGCAGCAGCACGACCGTGCTTGCCACCGACAGCGCCAGGCCGAAGACCAGCGCCTCGCCCCATGACCAGCCCCACCAGAGCGCCAGCGCACCGCCCAGCAGCGTGGCCACCGCGATCTGCGCGAGTGCGCCCGGCAGCGCGATCTTGCGCACCGCCAGCAGGTCGTCGAGCGAAAAATGCAGGCCCACGCCGAACATCAGCAGCATCACGCCGATTTCGGCCAGCTGCGCCGCAATGCCCGCATCGGCCACGAAGCCCGGCGTGAAGGGCCCGATGATCACGCCTGCGAGCAGGTAGCCCACCAGCGCCGGCAGCCGCAGCCGCAGCGCCAGGAAACCCAGCACGAGCGCCAGCCCCAGGCCGGCGGCAATCGTGTTGATCAGGGAAACGCTGTGGGGCATTGCTCCATTTTGCAGGAACGATGCGCCCCTTTCGTTTCACACGGGCATCAATCGGCCATCTTTGCGATGCGTGCGCCTTCGAGCACTTCGGGCTCCTGCGACTCGACCCAGCTCTCGTTGTTGAGCCCGGCGTGCAGCCGCTCGGTGTCGAGCTCGTTGGTCCACTTGGCCACCACGATGGTGGCCACGCCGTTGCCGATCAGGTTGGTCAGCGCGCGCGCCTCCGACATGAAGCGGTCGATGCCCAGGATCAGCGCCAGGCCCGCCACCGGCACATGGCCCACGGCMGACAGCGTGGCTGCCAGCACGATGAAGCCGCTGCCTGTGACGCCCGCCGCGCCCTTGGAGGTGAGCAGCAGCACGGCCAGCAGCGTGATCTCCTGCATCAGCGTCATCGGCGTGTTGGTGGCCTGCGCAATGAACACGGCCGCCATCGTGAGATAGATGGAGGTGCCGTCCAGGTTGAACGAGTAGCCGGTGGGAATCACCAGGCCCACGCAGGTCTTGTTGGCGCCCAGGTTCTCCATCTTCTCCATCATGCGCGGCAGCACCGATTCGGAGGACGAGGTGCCCAGCACGATCAGCAGCTCTTCCTTGATGTACTTGATGAACTTCCAGATGCTGAAGCCGTGGAAGCGCGCAATGAGCCCGAGCACCACGAAGATGAACAAGAGGCAGGTCAGGTAGAACGTGCCCATCAGCTTGCCGAGCGAGAACAGGCTGCCCAGGCCGTACTTGCCGATGGTGAAGGCCATCGCGCCGAAGGCGCCGATGGGCGCCAGCTTCATGATGTAGCCCACGATCACGAAGAGCACGTGCGAGCCCTTCTCGATCACGTCGAACACCAGCGTGCCGCGCCCGCCGAAGCGGTGCAGCGCAAAGCCGAACAGCACCGCGATCAGCAGCACCTGCAGGATCTCGCCCTTGGCGAAGGCGTCGACCAGCGTGCTGGGAATGACGTTGAGCAGGAAGTCGACCGTGCCCGTCATCTTGCCCGGGCCGGTATAGGACGCGAGCGCCTTGGTGTCGAGCGTGGACGGGTCGATGTTCATGCCCGCGCCGGGCTTGAGCAGGTTGACCAGCACGAGGCCCACCACCAGCGCGATGGAGCTCACGATCTCGAAGTACAGGAGCGCCAGGCCGCCGGTCTTGCCGACCTTCTTCATGTCTTCCATGCCCGCGATGCCCACCACCACGGTGCAGAAGATGATCGGCGCAATGATCATCTTGATGAGCTTGATGAAGCCGTCGCCCAGCGGCTTCATGGCCTCGCCCAGCGCCGGCTGGAAGTGGCCGAGCAGCACGCCGATGATCACCGCCGTGATCACCTGCACGTAGAGCGAACGATAGAGCGGGAGCTTTCTGGTGGGTGTGATTGTTGTGTCTGCCATGTTGCCTCCGGAGGGTTGGAAACTGTAGAACCGAATCGACCGCTTCTCTGATACGTAGAAGCCACATCGCAGAAATGAAAAAACCCGCCTCGGCGGGTCTTTTCGATCAGCTTCTCGTCAGCATGATCAGTGCATGTGCAGGCCGCCGTTGACCGAGAAGTCGGCGCCCGTACTGTAGCCGCCCTCGTCGGTGGCAAGCCACGCGATGATGGAAGCAATTTCGCTCGGCTCGCCCAGGCGCTTGACCGGAATGGTGGCCACGATCTTGTCGAGCACTTCCTGGCGGATGGCCTTGACCATGTCGGTGCCGATGTAGCCCGGGCTCACGGTGTTGACCGTGACGCCCTTGCTCGCCAGCTCCTGCGCCAGCGCCATCGTGAAGCCGTGCATGCCGGCCTTGGCCGCCGAATAGTTGGTCTGCCCCGCCTGGCCCTTGGCGCCATTGACCGAGCTGATGTTGATGATGCGGCCCCAGCCCTTCTCGACCATGTCGCCCACCACCTGCTTGGTGACGTTGAACATGCTGTTGAGGTTGGTCTCGATGACCGCGCTCCAGTCCTCGGGCGTCATTTTCAGGAACATGCGGTCCCGCGTGATGCCGGCGTTGTTGACCAGCACGTCGATGGGGCCGTGCGCTGCCTTGGCGGCGGAAAAGGCCTCGACGGTGGACTGCCAGTCGCCGACATTGCCGACCGACGCATGGAACTCGAAACCCAGGGCTTTCTGCTCGGCCAGCCATTTGGCGTGGTCGCGCGTGGGGCCGCAGCCTGCGACGACAGTGAAGCCGTCCTTGTGAAGGCGCTGGCAGATGGCTGTTCCGATGCCACCCATGCCCCCGGTGACATATGCAACTTTCTTGCTCATGATTTTTTCCTTGATGTGTGCGAAAAGCCTGAACGGCCGCCTTCACTCTAGCGAGTTTCAAGCCATCGAACTCTGAGGAAAACACTGAGCCGAGCTTGCAACCAGCTGTCACGGCGCGGCCGCATGTGCAACCATATTGCATAAGTCCGCCGCCGTCCCGCACACCCCTTTGCTTCCAAGGAGTTCGAAAGTATGAATTTCGAAAACGCCGGGCAACGCCCCCATGCCTGACACCGCCGGCCTCGAGCCGCTTTCCATCCTCGCCGGCCGTGTCGGCGCCATCCTGCGCGAGCGGCGCCAGAC
>NZ_JBFTPJ010000423.1:0-4835 GCF_056398445.1 Variovorax sp. 01T439_2 | reverse complement strand
CTGCCGCGATGCGCGCAAAGTCACCGGCGACGCGATGGAGGTGCGCGGCGGCTGCGGCTACATCGAAGAATGGAGCGACCCGCGGCTGCTGCGCGACGCCCATCTCGGCTCGATCTGGGAAGGCACCAGCAACATCGTCGCGCTCGATGTGATCCGCGCAGTCAAGCGCGAAGGTTCGCTGCCGGTGCTGCAAGCGCACTTCGAGGGCCTCCTCGACGACGCGCCGCTCGCGCCGGCCTTTGCCGCCGCCCTGCGCGATGCGCTCGGACGTGCTGCCGCGCTCGCATTGCTCGCGGCCGAAGATGGCGGGGATCGGCTCGCGCGCCAGGCGGCTTCCGCGCTCTACCACGTGGTCAGCGCCATCGCGATGGCATGGGAGGGTGCGCGCGGCGGCTCGGCGCAGCGCATCGGATGGGCGCAGCTGGTGCTGCTGCATCGCGTGATGCCTCGCGACCCGCTCGCCGCGTCGGAAGTGCCGCGCGWCTGGACCGCCGGCACCCCCGTTGCCCTCTCAGCCTGACCTCGATTCACCCCCATAACGACGGAGACACACCATGCGACTTCTCGCCACATTCATGCTCGCCAGCGCCGCGGCCCTGCCTCTGCTGCCCGCGGCGCACGCCGACACCTTTCCCGACAAGCCTGTCACGCTGGTGGTCCCGTTCCCGCCGGGCGGCCCGACCGACGCGATGGCGCGCACGCTGGCCGCGGAAATGAAGGACCGCCTCGGCCAACCGATGATCGTGGAGAACCGTGCCGGCGCCGGCGGAAACATCGGCGCGGAGTACGTCGCGCGCGCCACGCCCGACGGCCAGACGCTGCTCTTCGGCACATCGGGGCCGCTGGCCATCAACGCGAGCCTCTACCGAAAGGTGGGCTACGACCCGGTGAAGAGCTTCGCGCCAGTGATCCAGGTCGGCCACCTGCCGAACATCCTGGTGGTGCACCCTTCGGTCTCCGCAAAGAACGTGAAGGAGCTGGTCGCCTATGCCAAGGCCAATCCGGGCAAGCTGAGCTACGCCTCATCGGGCAACGGCGCGTCGTCGCACCTGGCTGGCGTGCTCTTCAACGCCTCGGCCGGCGTCGACCTGCAGCACATCCCTTACAAAGGCACAGGTCCTGCGTTGAACGACCTGCTGGGCGGGCAGGTCAGCATGAGCTTCACCGACGTGCTCACCGCCCTGCCCTATGTCAAGGCAGGAAGGCTGCGCGCGCTGGGCGTCACGACGGCGGAGCGTTCGCAGGCGCTGCCGGATGTGCCGACGGTGGCGGAGCAAGGCGTGCCCGGCTATGACGTGAGCGTCTTCTTCGGCATCGTCGCGCCGGCCGGCACGCCGCCCGAACGCGTCGCCAAGCTCAACCAGGCGTTCATTGAAGTGCTCGACACGCCGAAAGTGAAACAGCTGTTCGCGTCGCAGGGCCTGGAGCCGGCACCCGCTCACACCCCGCAGCAACTGGGCAAGTTCATCCAGGTACAGATGGGCGAGTGGGCCGGCGTGGTGAAGCAGTCCGGCGCCCAGCTTGATTGAAGCCGATATGACCGCATCACCTTCCCGGGCTGGYGCACTGGCCGGTATTCGCGTGCTCGACATCTCCCGCATCCTCGGTGGCCCCTACTGCGGCCAGATCCTGGGCGATCACGGGGCCGACGTGCTCAAGGTCGAGCCGCCACAAGGCGACGACACACGCACCTGGGGTCCGCCGTTCAAGGACGGCGTGGCTTCTTACTATCACGGGCTCAACCGCAACAAGCGGACGATGCACCTCGACCTGGGCAAAGCGGAGGGGCGCGAGGCGCTGCTCGCGCTGGTCGCCGAAGCCGATGTGCTGATCGAGAATTTCAAGACCGGCACGATGGAGCGCTGGGGCATCGGCTACGAGACCCTGTCACAGCGCTTCCCGCGGCTCGTATGGTGCCGCGTGTCCGGCTTCGGATCTGACGGCCCGCTCGGCGCCCTGCCCGGCTACGACGCCGCGGTGCAGGCGATGACGGGCATCATGAGCATCAACGGCGAAGCCGACGGCGGGCCGCTGCGCGTCGGCCTGCCGGTGGTCGACATGGTCACAGGCCTCAATGCGGTGATCGGCGTGCTGCTGGCGCTGCAGGAGCGCAATCGCAGCGGATGCGGCCAGTTCGTCGAGGCGGCGCTGTACGACAGTGGCCTGTCGCTGCTGCACCCGCACGCGGCGAACTGGTTCGTCGACGGCAAGGCGCCCAAGCGCACCGGCAATGCCCACCCCAACATCTATCCCTACGACGCGCTGGCGACCGGCACCGAGCCCGTTTTCGTGGCGGTCGGCAACAACGGGCAGTTCGCGACCTTCTGCCGCTGCATAGGCGTACCGACGTTGGCGGACGATCCGCTCTACGCCACGGCCGGTGCGCGTTCGGTGAACCGCGAAGCGCTGAAGGCCCGCCTCGAAGAGGCCATGAAAGTGTTCGACGGCAACGCGCTGGTCGAGGCATTGATGGCCGCCGGCGTGCCCGCCGCGCCGGTGCTGCCGGTCGATGCGGCGCTCGCGCATCCGCACACAGCGCATCGCGGCATGGTGGTGGAGATGCCGGGCGGCTACCGCGGCATCGGCGCGCCCGTCAAACTTGGCCGCACGCCGGCCACCTATCGCCATGCGCCGCTCACGCCAGGCGAGTGCTTCGAAGCGCGTTGAGATGACCGTCGACGCATCCTGCCGCTCGGATATGGTGCTTTGATGCGCCTTGAGGACCTGGATGTCTTCCGAGCCGTTCACGAGACCGGCAACTTCCAGCGGGCCGCGCTTCGCTGCGGCCTGAGCCAGTCGGCCGTCACCAAGGTCGTGCGCAAGCTCGAGGACGAGTTCAGCGTTCAGTTGATGGAGCGCGGTGGGCGTTCGCTCGCACTGACGCCAGCCAGCCGGCCGGACCTTGTACCTGCGGGCCATGGAGCTCAGCGCGCTCACGACTGCCACGCGGCGCAACATGGCGGGCCCCCTCCTCGACACCAAAAACCCGATACCCCGGCCGATTGATCGGCACAATATCCGCGTGGAACTTAACCAGTTGCGCTCCTTCTTGGCTGTTGCTCGCACCGGCCAGTTGGTCCGTGCTTCCGAGCAACTGCATCTGACTCAATCGGCCTTGTCCAAGCAGATCAAGAGCTTCGAGGACGAATTGGGCGTTCTGCTTTTCGCTCGCACCCCCGCCGGCATGGTCCTCAGCAGTGCTGGTCGCCGGCTGCTGCCGGTCGTGGTGCAAACCGTCGACTCGGCCCAGGAGATTGTCGCGATTGCCGCATCGATACGGGGCGCGGTGTCGGGCGCGTTGCGGCTGGGTACGATCATCGACCCTGAATCAATCCGACTCGGTCCGCTGCTGGCAGCGCTGCTGGAGTTTTCGCCGCACGTGGAGGTGTCGCTGTTCCATGGCATTTCGGGCGGTGTGCTTCAGTTGCTCAAGGAAAAGCAGGTCGACGCATGCTTCTATCTGGGCACGCTGAAGGACACGGAGGTCGCGGTCAGGCAACTCGCGCTGGAGCACTACGTGGTGGTGGGTCCCGCGGCATGGAAGGCGCGTTTAGAGAATGCCAGTTGGGCCGAGCTCGCCGCCCTCCCCTGGATGGCCACGCCACGAGGCAGTTCGCAGCACGGACTGGTCGACCAGATGTTCGCCGAACGGGGCTTCGTCTACCGTACCGTGGTCGAAGTCGACCAAGAGGCCTCAATGATCGAGCTTATCCAAACCGGTGTAGCGATCGGCCTGATGCGCGAGCGCATTGCGGCCCCTGTGCTGCAGTCAGGTCAGGCCGTGGTGTGGCACGGTGCACGTCTTCCTTGCCCTCTGTCTCTGCTCTACCTGCGCGCGAACRAAGACACCACCATGCTGGAAGCCTTGCTTGCCGCCGTCCAAGCGGTGTGGCCGGCGGATGCTGAAGCAGCGCTCTGATGCGTTGACGGCCGCATCCGGTTTTTCCGGGGTTGAGGGCGACTAGGGGTTTACACCAAGGCCGGCATTCGCTCGCCTCGCAAGTGCCTGTCGCGCAAGGCTATTCCGTGCAGGCGCTTCGCGCTTGCCGAGATGTCAATCGGCTTTTGCGCACCCTTTTCCTAGACTCCCGCCAGACCGAAACAAGTTGCGCGCGAGCACGACGCGGTTTCCCCGGTGCTCGGCCAACCCCAATCCGACGAGAAAATCCGCGCGGCGCCTCATCGCCTCGCGTATCTGCGCACCAAAGCCCTGAGCTGCCAGTCCGCCGCCCTCCCCGATCAATTGCCTGTCCAGCCAGGTCGCACCGATGGCACGCACCTGTTGATCGATGGGAAGGTGCGAGCGCAATTCGATGGTCAGCCCCATACTCTTCTGTGCGTCATGTCGCTGGCCCTTCCGCACCAGGTCCGGCGGCACCTGCCAGACGCCATCGGCCACGCACGCCACGACGCCGCTGCGGCGTAGAGCCTCGAGCCGGCGCACGTGGACATCGATCGTGGCCTGCGGATCGCGGTCTGCCGCCTGCTCTAGTCGGACCAGATGGTCGGCGGACTTGTAGATGCCATCCTGGATGATGGCCGCAATGGAGTTGTCCACGGCCCGCTCCCGCCCCGGCGGCTTTGCTTCCACTATGCCGCCCACCGGCAGCGCCGACAGATCGGCACGACCCGGTAGTTTCAGGTAGTGCGCCCGGCCATCGATGCCGTCGACCACCAGGTAGCCCCGGTCGTGCAGTTCGTCAGCCAGCCCCTTGCCGACGATGCGGCCCATGACTGGAGTTACCGACGCGCCATCAAAAACACATTCGCGCTGCTGGCCCTGATGTGCCCGGCGCATGATGTCCAGTGCCTCCTCGCGCTCGCTTATCTCAGTC
>NZ_JBFTPJ010000422.1:0-4843 GCF_056398445.1 Variovorax sp. 01T439_2 | reverse complement strand
GCTACCACCTGCGTGATGGGTGCGAAGTCCTTCGCCGGGTCGTAGGGCATCTTCAGCGCGATATGGTTGGCCACCGTGAGCGCCCCCGCCAGCGAATAGCCGAGCGTGTAGCCATCGCGCGGAGCTCGGGCCACTTCGGCCATGCCATTGAGCCCACCCGCGCCCGGTTTGTTGTCCACGATCACGGATTGCCCCAATACCCGGGCGATGCCTGCGGCGAGCAGCCGGGCCATGGAGTCGGCTGAACCGCCGGGCGCCAGCGGCACCACGATACGAATGAGCTTGGAGGGGAAAGGCTGCGCTTGCGCGCGAGCGAAGGGCAAGGCGCCTGCCGCCATCGCGGCGACCAGTCGCAGTGTGGAGCGCCGATGCGGATTCATGATCATTTCCTTCAAAAAACGTGGCGCACGCCCATGGCGATCAACGAAGTGTTGGCGCCGGCACGCACGCCGCTGTACCGGGTCGTGGCGTCGCTGATGTCGTAGCTGCTGCTCGCTACGTTCTTCAGCCAGCTGTACGACGCATACAGGTCGGTGCGCTTTGACAGAGCGTAAATAGCCGTTGCGGTGACCTGGTGCGCATCGAAGTCCCTGGCCGTCCGGTCGTCGTAGTGCTTGATGGATACCAGTGCGCGCAGCAGCGGCAGGACCTGGTACGACGCACCGAGCATGTAACTGCGGTAGTGGCGGCTGAAGATGCTGGTCGCGCTGGAAGGAGCAGCGACTGTCCGGCTACCCTCCCATCGCCCGGCCTGGAACGCGCCCGAGAGGATGAGTCCTCCGATGGTGTAGCTCAGCCCCGCGGTCGACGCGCGGTCGTGTGCGCTGTCGGTGGCATTGGCGTGGCGCGCATGCGCCAGGCTGGCCAGCCACGCGCCACTGCGGTAGATCATGTTGAAGCCCAGGGTGGATCGGGCCCCGGAGCTCGCCGGGGCCGGCTGTTCGCCGAATGAATATTGCACACGCACGATGACGGGGCCGAGCGCGGGGGAGATGTAATTGACGGCGTTGTCGTTGCGCGCCACGGTGGTAGGGTTCGAGCCGGTCCACATGGTGCTGCTGACCGTGCCGATGCCGAAGGCCGTCGGATCGATCGGCGCCAGAGCATAGAAGGTTGGCGCGTAGTCGCGGCCCAGTTCGATAGTGCCGAATGTGGTGCTGGATAGGCTGAGGACGGCCTTGCGACCGAACATCCGGCCGCCTTGGCCAAAAGAGCCGTCGTCCACGTTGAAGCCGTTCTCCAGTTGGAAGCCGGCCGTTAGACCTCCGCCCAGGTTCTCGGAGCCCCGAAATCCCAACCGGCTGCCACTTTGACAGCCCGACCCGACACGCGTGCTATGCGCTCCGTCGATGTTCGATCGGGCCACGCACGCATCCACCAGACCGTAGATGATGGACTGGCCCTGTGCGCCGGACGCAACAAAGGCAAGAGCAGCTGCGCCCACGATGCTTGAAAGGCAATTCTTCATAGTGTCTCCTCGTTGTTATTGCGCCGGCAAGTCTAGGAAGCAGGCCTGCGCGAACCTAGAGGCGATGTGGCAATGCAGCTATGTCAATGCGGCCAGGGGTTGTCCATGCGGACAAGGCAGTCATGCGGAAGCTGTTGCCGGGGTAGGCGCGAACAGCCAGCGCAGTTGGGCAAGCGTGCACGCCTCGGCGAGCGCATGTGCCCGGCGGCCGCGCGCGGTCGTCGAAACGCTTTGCAGGTCAGTGAGATTCCGCGGAGCTCGCGTAGCCGATGCCGCAGCCGGCCGACATCGGCACGCGCACCATGCCGTTTTCCACAGGCAGTGCTTCGAACGGGTCGTCCAGCAGGTGCTGGTGCTCGGCCAGCTCGCAGGCATACGGCAGCGAGCGCAGGGTGCTGGCCGCATGTGCTGCGAAGGCTTGCATCAGCGCGGGTCCGAACGCCGCACCGACGCGGCAGACCACGCCGCCGGCCTGGCACAGCGCGGCGGCCTGCGTGAAGCGCAACAGCCCGCCGAGCTTGGTCACCTTGAGATTGATGACGTCAACCACCCGGTCCGTCACCAGTCGGTACACGTCCTGTACCGACTGCGCGCTTTCATCCGCCTCGATGGCGGCGGGTAGCGACCTCGTCAGCATCGTCAGTCCGGTCCAGTCGTCGGCCGGCACGGGCTGCTCGATCAAGGCAATGTCGTAGCGCTCCATGCGCGCAAAGGCGGCCATCATCGTCTTGGCGCTGTAGGCCTGGTTCGGGTCAAGCGTCAACGCGACTTCTGCGCCCACCGCATCGCGTACGGATGCGATTCGCTGGACGTCCGTTTGCGTGTCGCCCGACAGTTTGAGCTTGAGTTGCTGGTAACCCTGCGCCGCCAGCTCGGCGGCATGTGCACCCATCTGCGCCGGCGTCTTGACTGGCACGATGCGGGACTGGCGAATGACGTCGTGGTGGCGCCCGCCCAGTAGGACGTGCACGGGCACGCAGAGGCGTCGCGCGAGCAAGTCGTGCAGTGCCATATCGATGGCCGCTTTCGCCGAGACATTGAAGGCCAATTGCCGGTCACATGTCTCGACGATGGCGGCGATCTCGTCCAGGCCGCGCCCGACCAGAGTCGGCGCCAAGGCACGCAGCGCGGCCAGCACACCTTCGCCGTCGCCGGAGATGCTGGGAATGGCATGCGCATAGCCGTGGCCGGTGTAGCCGTTGTCGTCGGTCAGCGTCAGTACGTGGGCCTGCAGGCCAGGTACGGACGCGCGCGCGAACTTCCAGTTCGCATCGTGCAGCCTCTGAGTGCAGGGATGCAGGGAGAAGTCGGTGATCTTCATGGTGAGTCTGATTCGGGTAGGCGGCGAGCGCCAGCCCGGCATGTTGGCACACCGCCGAGTCATACAGCGCCCGCGTTCGCAGCTGTGGCGTCGGCAGAGTTTAGGCATGCAGAGACGCTTCGGCCAGCACGGTGCAGGCACACCAGATAGCCACTACCGCGCATGGCCCGCAACGGCATCTCCGCGGCTTCCGTTCCCCTTGTCGCCCGTTGCTGCGTTGCTGCACCTTCCGCACTTTCAGAGCGTGCTGACGCGGCCATGCCGCCGGACACATAACTGTCTTGTCCACGGACCCTCTGGGTCAGCCGGCCCGCCGTCCATAGACTGGCCAAAATCTTCGAGGCAGATCAATGACAACAACCAGATGGAGACGACTTCTGATCACCGGCGCTGCCGGCAGGCTGGGCAGCCACTTGCGCAGCGACCTGCGAGACTTGGCCGAGCACGTGCGTGCCACCGACCTGCGCGCGCTCCCGCCGGCCACCGAGGGCGAAGAAGTGGTGCAGGCCGACCTGTCGGACATGGCCGCCGTGCACGCGCTGCTCGAGGGTGTCGATGCAGTGGTCCACCTGGGTGCCGTCATGCCGCAGGCGCCGTGGGAGGCTGTGCTGCAGGCCAACATCATCGGCAGCTTCAACGTGTTCGAGGCGGCCCGGCAGGCCGGCGCCAAGCGCATCGTGTTCGCCAGCTCGCACCATGCGATCGGCATGTACGACCGCTCGCAGCCGCTTGATTCCGGTGCGCCGCCGCGCCCGGGCAACCTCTACGGCCTCAGTAAGGCGTTCGGCGAGAACCTGGCGCGCATGTACCACGACAAGCATGGCATCGAAGTGGCGTGTCTGCGCATCGGCTCATGCTTCGAGCAGCCGACTGACGAGCGCATGCTGTCCACCTGGCTCAGCCATGCGGACATGGTGCAGCTGTGCCGCCGCTGCCTGGTCGCGCCTGCCGTTGGCTACAGCGTGGTGTATGGCGTATCGGCCAACAGCCGCAGCTGGTGGAGCAATGACAAGGTCGACTTCCTGGGCTTCGCGCCGCAAGACAGCGCCGATGCCTACGCACAGGACATCGCGCACGCCGGTGTACCCGCCTCGGCGCCGTTGAGCGCGCGCGCGGCGCACCTGCAAGGCGGGCGCTTCACCGACCTCATTCCTTAGGAGACAAGCAACATGAAGATGATCAAGACCCTCGGCCTGCTGGCCATCGCCTGCCTGGCGGCATCAGCGGCGGCGCAAACCTGGCCTACCAAGCCCATCCGCCTCATCGTGCCCTATGCGGCCGGCGGGCCGACCGACGGCATGGGTCGCAACATCGCCGCCCGGCTGTCGCTGCGGTTGGGCCAGCCGGTGGTGGTGGATAACCGGCCCGGCGCGGGGGGCGTGATCGGCGTGGACGCGGTCGTGAAAGCGGCGCCGGACGGCTACACGCTGGGCATGATCGCACCCGGTCCGGTGGCCGGGATGCCGGCGCTGACTAAGGTGCCCTACACCCATGCGGACATCGACTACATCACGCTGGTGGCCCGCAGCACGGCCGTCATCGTGGGCCCTGCCAATTCCCACGCCAGCCTCAAGGAGCTGATCGACGCGGCCAAGCGCGCACCCGGCAAGCTGAACTACGGCTCCGCCGGCAACGGCACGTCGCCGCACATCGGCGGGGAGATGTTCAAGCAGGAAGCGGGTATCGACGTGACCCACGTGCCTTATCGCGGCAGCGGACCGGCCGTCACGGCGGTGCTGGCTGGCGAGATCCAGTTCACGCTCATCGACGTGGTGGGCGCGCTGCCGTTGGCGCAATCGGGCCGGCTGCGCATGCTGGCCACGGCGAGCAGCCAGCGTGTGCCGCAGACCCCCGACGTGCCCAGCACCGCCGAGCTGGGTCTGCCCAAAGTGCTGATGGACACCAACTACGGAATCATCGCGCCTAGGGGCTTGCCCGCCGCGGTGCACCAGAAGATCCGCGAGGCCACGGTCGCGGTGGTGAACTCGCCGGAGATACAGGCTTCCTTCAAGCAGCAAGGCGTGTTGCCGGTCACCACCACCTCCGATGAGTAC
>NZ_JBFTPJ010000421.1:0-4847 GCF_056398445.1 Variovorax sp. 01T439_2 | reverse complement strand
GGGCGGGGAATCCTTGGGGGCCTTCATGGCGCGAATTTAACCAATTGGTGAATTAACGCAAGGCGTTGGGAGCGGGCGCACATAATTGCCGGAGACATTGCAGCTGAGGTTCGACTTCCCATGAGTACATCACAACCGGCCGGCCACCTGATCGTCGAATGCCTCGTCGAGCAGGGCATGGAGATCGCGTTCGGCGTGCCCGGCGAGAGCTTTCTCGCGGTGCTCGACGGCTTCCACGCCTACCGCGATCGGGCCCGCTTCATCGTCAACCGGCAGGAGGGCGGCGCGGCCTTCATGGCCGAGGCGCACGGCAAGCTCACGGGCCGACCGGGCGTGTGCTTCGTGACGCGCGGACCCGGCGCCACCAACGCATCGATCGGCGTGCACACCGCGTTCCAGGATTCGACGCCGATGGTGCTTTTCGTCGGCGACGTGGGCAGCGACTTCCGCGACCGCGAAGCCTTCCAGGAAGTGGACTACGGCAGCTTCTTCGGCCCGGGCACCAAGGGCTTTGCCAAGCGCGTGGAGCGCATCGACGACGCCAACCGCATTCCCGAATACGTGGCGCGCGCCTTTGCCACCGCGATGAACGGGCGGCCGGGGCCGGTGGTGCTGGTGCTGCCGGAGGACATGCTGCGCAGCCAGACCGCGGCGCGGCCGCTGAAGCGCGTGGAGGCGGTCCAGCCATGGAGCGACCCGGGTGCACTGCGCACGCTGCGCGAACTGCTGCTCAAGTCCGAGCGGCCGCTGGTGATCGCGGGCGGCGGCGGCTGGACGGCGCAGGCCGCGCAGGCGCTGCAGCGCTTTGCCGAGAACTGGCGGCTGCCGGTGGCCAATGCCTTCCGCTTCCAGGACACCTTCGACAACCACCATCCGCTGTACGCGGGCGACGTCGGCATTGCGATCAACCCGAAGCTCGCGCAGCGCGTCAAGGACGCCGACCTGATCCTCGCCATCGGCCCGCGCCTTGGCGAGATGACCACCGGCGGCTATACGCTGCTCGAGGCGCCGAAGGCCCAACAAAAACTGGTGCATATCCACGCGAGCGCCGAGGAACTCAACCGCGTCTACCAGGCCGACCTGGCCATCAACGCCGGCATGAGCGCCGCCGCGCGCAGCCTCGAGGTGCTGAGTGCACCGCCCACGCTGCCGTGGGAAGAATGGACGTTGCAGGCCCATGCGGACTACGAGGCGAACCTCGAGCCGCAGCCGCTCGCCGGCATGCCGGCTGAAACGCCGCGCGGCCCCATCGACATGGCTGCAGTGGTCGCGCTGCTGCAAAAGCACCTGCCGCCGGACGCGGCCATCACCAACGGCGCCGGCAACTTCGCGAGCTGGGTACACCGCTACTTCCGCTACCACGGCCTCGCAAAGGGCCACAAGACGCAGCTGGCGCCCACCAGCGGCGCGATGGGCTACGGCGTGCCGGCGGGCATTGCGGCCAACCTGGCAACGGGGCGCGTGGCCTTCACGATCGCGGGCGACGGCGATTTCCTGATGACCGGGCAAGAGCTCGCGAGCGCTGCGCAGCACGGAGGCAAGAGCATCATCGTGCTGCTGAACAACGGCATGTTCGGCACCATCCGCATGCACCAGGAGCGCGAGTACCCCGAGCGCGAAAGCGGCACCGCGCTGCGCAACCCCGACTTCTGCGGCCTCGCGCGGGCCTACGGCTACGCGGCCGAGCGCGTGACCGAAACCGCGCAGTTCGAGGCCGCGCTGCTGCGCGCGCTGGCGGCCGATACGGGCACGCTGATCGAGATCCCGCTGGACCCCGAGGTGATCACCACGCGCGGCACGCTCGCGTCGATCACGCGGGCGGCGCAGGCACGGGGGTGAAGAGAGCCGCGGCGCGCGGTTGCCACAGGCGAAAAAAAAGCCGGCATGAGCCGGCTTTCTGATGCGGAGCGCGGGGCCCCCGGGTGCTTACTTGACGTGCTTGCCGATCAGAGCGGCCAGTTCGAACATCGACACTTGCGGCTTGCCGAAGATTTCCTTCAGCTTGGCGTCGGCGTTGATGTTGCGCTTGTTGGCCTTGTCCTGCAGGTTGTTCTTCTTGATGTAGTCCCACAGCTTGCTCACGACTGCGGTGCGTGGCAGAGGCGTCGAGCCCACAACGGCGGCGAGTGCCGGGCTGGGGGTCAGGGCCTTCATGAACGCAGCGTTGGGCGTGCGCTTCTTGGCGGGAGCGGCCTTCTTTGCAGGAGCCTTCTTCGCGGGTGCAGCCTTCTTCGCAGGAGCAGCAGCCTTCTTTGCGGGAGCCGCCTTCTTGGCCGGTGCGGCCTTCTTCGCAGGAGCCGCAGCCTTCTTTGCGGGAGCGGCCTTCTTTGCCGGAGCTTTCTTGGCCGGAGCCTTCTTTGCAGTTGCCATGGTTGATTTCCTTTTTTGGTTAAACAGTCACCAATGAAAAACTTGCGTCTCCAGTGGCATTGCGGATGCTAAAGGAGAAAAAACGCGTTTCCAAGGGAAAAAGCGGTTTTTTCATTGGGAGTTGTTGTTTTTTCAGAGGGGAGAACCCGTGGTTTTCAGCTTCGGCGCGCGGGCCAGGTCGCCAGCACCACGCCAACGAGTGCAAGAGCGAACGCAAGCAGCTGCGCCGCGGAGAGGCTTTCGCCGAGCACCAGCACGCCCACGAGGGCCGCGCTCACGGGCAGCATCACGGCAAACACGCCCGCTTGCGCAGCAGGCACATGGCGCAATCCGGTCATCCAGAGCCACACGGTCCAGATGCTCGCAGCCAGCGCATAGACCACGAGCAGTGCCCAGGTTCCGAGGCGCACCGCAGTGAAGTCGAACTGCAGCGCGAACCAGATGCCGAAGGGCATCGACAGCACGAAGCCCCAGAGGTTGATGAGCGAGGAGATCCGCTTGGGGCCGAGCCGGCCGGTGAGCGACTTGCCGATCACCGCATAGGCGGTTTCGCACAGCACCGCGCAGAACACGAGCAGGTTGCCGAGCCAAGGCATCGAAGGCGCGGCGGCGCCGTTGTTGCCCGCTGCGGGTGCATGCGCGGGCGCCAGGGCCAGCAGGCCGATGCCGATCGCAGCGCAGCCTATGGCCAGGCCGATGCGCACCGTGATGCGCTCGCGCAGGAAGAGCCAGCTCGCCACCGCCACGGCCGCCGGGATCGAAGCCATGATCACGCCGGCGGACACCGCGCTCGTCAGGCTCACGCCGAACAGCATGCAGATCGAGAACAGGAAGTTGCCGAGGAACGATTCGAGAAAGACCAGCCCGCGCGTGCGTGCGCTCATCGGCGGTTCGCCCGGTGGGCGCCGCAGCCAGTGCGGCATGGCGAGCGCCGCGATGCCGAAGCGCAGCCAGGCGAGCAACAGCACCGGGAAGGCCGCCACCAGCGGCTTGGAGAGGGCGACGTAGCCGCCGACGAGCGACATGCTCAGGGCCAGGCAACCATAGGCCAGCAGGCGGCTGGCGGGAGCAGCGGTGTTCAATAGACTGGACGGCTTGTTGTTGGAACGATGGATTCGATGATGCCCCAATCTCCCGGGCCCGATGTCGCGCCGGACGCAGGCGCGCAGCGCCACGTCTTCGTCTACGGCACCCTGCGCCGCGGCGGGCGCAACGACATCGCGCGCTATCGGCCCGTGCCGGTCCACGTGGCCGACGCGAGCATTGCCGCCACGCTGTACGACCTCGGCGCCTACCCCGGCGCGGTGCTCGGCGGGAAGCGGCGCGTCGTCGGCGAGATCTACCGCGTCGCGCGCCAGGTGGAGGCCGAGCTCGACCGGCTCGAGGGCGTCGCCGGCGACGGCTCCGGCGAATACATCCGCCGCCACCTGATCGTGGAAGCGGGTGCGCAGCGCTTCGAATGCCTGGTCTACGAGATCCACCCGTCGCGCATCGAAGGGCGCGCGGTGATCGACAGCGGCGACTGGATGGCGCACGCCGCTGCGAAGTGAAGTGTTCTCGGCGTTCGGTTTCACGCCTGAAAGATCGATTGCACATTGCGAAAAGAGCGACTGCTGCGGCGCAATATTTTTTCTCAATATGAGAAAAATAATTTTGTATGGAGAAATGTCTTCGTAAGTGATTGATTTTGTTGGACTAAAAATATGTCTTCTATAAGACATAAGAGTCTGGCTTCGGTTTAGAGTAGCTCCACGGCCGCAGCGCCCGATCCTTTCAACCAACCTCACGGAGTGACCATGCCCCAGACCCTCACCGAACAATTGAGCCGCGAACAGCAAATTGCCGCCCTCGAGAAAGAATGGGCCACCAATCCC
This sequence comes from Variovorax sp. 01T439_2, assembly GCF_056398445.1. Classification (NCBI taxonomy): domain Bacteria; kingdom Pseudomonadati; phylum Pseudomonadota; class Betaproteobacteria; order Burkholderiales; family Comamonadaceae; genus Variovorax; species Variovorax sp. 01T439_2. The sequence continues at coordinate 603 of NZ_JBFTPJ010000421.1, read as the reverse complement.
CGCTGGAAGGGCATCAAGCGCGGCTACAGCGCCGCCGACGTGGTTCGCCTTCGCGGCTCCTTCCCCATCGAGCACACGCTTGCGCGCCGCGGCGCCGAGAAGCTCTGGGAGCTGGTGAACAACGAGCCCTACGTCAATTGCCTCGGCGCGCTCACGGGCGGCCAGGCCATGCAGCAGGTCAAGGCCGGCGTGAAGGCCATCTACCTGTCGGGCTGGCAGGTTGCCGCGGACGCCAACACCTACTCGTCGATGTACCCCGATCAGTCGCTGTACCCGGTGGACTCGGTGCCGACCGTGGTGGAGCGCATCAACAACACCTTCCGCCGCGCGGACGAAATCCAGTGGTCCAAGAACGTGAACCCGGGCGACAAGGGCTATGTCGACTACTTCGCGCCCATCGTCGCTGACGCCGAAGCCGGCTTTGGCGGCGTGCTGAACGGCTTCGAGCTGATGAAGGCCATGATCAAGGCCGGCGCCGGCGGCGTGCACTTCGAAGACCAGCTCGCCTCGGTCAAGAAGTGCGGCCACATGGGCGGCAAGGTGCTCGTGCCCACCACCGAGGCCGTGCAGAAGCTCATCGCCGCGCGCATGGCCGCCGACGTC
>NZ_JBFTPJ010000420.1:0-4851 GCF_056398445.1 Variovorax sp. 01T439_2 | reverse complement strand
GCGAGGCGACGCGCAGGCCGCTGACCCGCCCCTTGGCCTGGTAGCGCTCAGGGGCGCCCAGCGAGCCTTRCCAGTTCAGGTCGATGCGCTCGACCAGCCCGCGCGGCGCATAGGCGTCGAGCACGCGGTGCGTGGCATCGCCGAGCGGCAGCCGGTCGGCAATGAGGGCCAGCGCGGCCAGGTCGAGCCGGTCGGCGCGCAAGGCGCCCTGCTCCGGCGTGCGGCCGCGCGCGGGCGAATGCTGCAGCCACAGGTTGCCGCCGGGCCAGCGCATGCCGTCGGCAGTGTCGAACTGCAGGGCGGCGGTCGAGAACTCGAGCTTTTCCTCGTCCAGCTGGCCGGCCAGCCGCCCGGTCACCGCGCGCAGCACCAGCGGCTGCAGGCCCCGGCCCAGCGAGGCGTCGATGCGGTCGAGCCCGAGGTCGGCCGCGCCGCCCACGATTTGGCCCCGCTTCACGTCGGCCCACAGGCGCAGCGCGCCGCTGCCTTCGCGGATGCGGGCGTCAAGGGAGACATAGCGGCCCAGGCGCGTGACGTCCATGTAGGGCAGGTCGGCATAGACCTGGCCGTCCCAGGTCTGCCAGCGGCCCGAGCGCACCGACAGCAGCGGCTGGCGGAACTGCCCGCGCAGCGTGAAGCGCTCGCCCCAGCCGACCGGCGGCGTGGCGTCGAGCCTGAGGCCGTGGCGCCGGGCCGTGTTGCGCGCCACAAAGCGCACGTCGGTCAACAGCAGGGGCTCGGCCTGGCGCTGCTCGTCGGTCCAGCGCACGGTGCCGCCCTCGACCACCAGCTCGCGCTGGGCGAAAAACCAGTCCGCGGCGCGGGTCTCTCCGGTGGTGTCGGTGTCCATGTGCAGGCCCGCTACGTGCAGCTTGCCGAGCACGTCGCGGCGCACGTCGAGCTGCGGCCCTTCGATGTAGAGCTGCTCGAAATTGAGGCGCCACAGCGAGCGCGGCGACACGCTGGCCACCACCCGCACGAGGCGCAGGGCTTCCCGCTTCTGGGCGTCGTGCAGGACCACGTCGCGCAATTCGAAGGCGGGAAAGAGACTATCGGAACGCGCCGTGATCGACCCGATGCGCACGGGTACCCCGATGGCCTTGCTGGCTTGTGCCTCGAGCGCGCCACGGTAATCGCCGATTCGCGGCACAATCCACGCGTGTAGGACAACCACTGACAGTGCCAGCAGAAGCCATGCAGCGATCAGTAAACCCAGCAGCCAGCGCGCCGTCGCAGCGGTGATCTTGAGCAGACGTGAAGGGGAAGACGCCGTGTCGTTCATTGAGGATCGCGCTGTGTCCGGAATTATGACCGCCAGCATTCAGAGGGGTTCCACGGAAACCAACACCAGTGTGAACCAGTTGCCAGCCACGCCATCGACAGAAGCGACCGAGGTCGCGTTCTCTTCCTATTCGCGCTTCGTCCAGCGCCTGCGCCGCAGGTATGCGGCCGAGCTTGCATTGCTTTCCCCTGGCGCGCCGCGGCGCGAGTCGATGTCAAAGGCCTACGAGGCACTGCGCGAACGCGGGGACGGCGTCGGCGATGCGCTGCGCATTGTGCGGCAGCTCGTGATGGAACGCCTGGTCACCCTCGATTGCGACGCCAACGCGCCGCTGGCCGTGGTGACCACCGCCGTGACCGAGCTCGCGGAATTCGCGCTCGACGTCGCCTGCCGCGACGCCTGCCAGGAACTCGACGCGGTGCATGGCGCGCCGCTCGGCCCCGAAGGCCAGCGCGCGCAGCTCTGGGTGGTGGGCATGGGCAAGCTCGGCGCGCGCGAGCTCAATGTGTCGAGCGACATCGACCTGATCTACCTGTACGACCTGGACGGCGAGACCCGCGGCGATGCCGACGGCCGCGGCCGCCTCTCCAACCAGGAGTATTTCTCGCGCGCCGTGAAGCGCATCTATGCGCTGGTGGGCGACGTCACCGAGCACGGCTTCGTGTTCCGCGTCGATCTTGCGCTGCGGCCGAACGGCAACTCCGGGCCCAGCGTGGTGTCGCTCGATGCGCTCGAGGAATATTTCCAGGTGCAGGGCCGCGAGTGGGAGCGCTTTGCCTGGATGAAGAGCCGGGTGGTCGCGCCGCGCGACATCGTTGCGGACGGCCTTGCGCAGGGCCTGCGCGCCACCGTGCTGCCCTTCGTGTTCCGCCGCTACCTGGACTACAGCGTGTTCGATTCGCTGCGCACGCTGCACCGGCAGATCCGCGAGCAGTCGGCCCGGCGCAGCGCGGGGCGGCCCGAGCGCGCCAACGACGTCAAGCTCTCGCGCGGCGGCATCCGCGAGATCGAATTCACCGTGCAGCTGCTGCAGGTGGTGCGCGGCGGCCAGTTCCCTGAGCTGCGCACCCGCCCCACGCTCGACGCCCTGCAGCGGCTCGCGCGCGCCGGCCTGATGCCGCAGGAAACCGCCGACACGCTGGCTGCGGCCTACGAATTCCTGCGCCGCGTGGAGCACCGCATCCAGTACCTGGACGACCAGCAGACCCACGTGCTGCCGGTGGCTGACGACGACCTGCGCTGGATCGCGCAGACCATGGGCTACGCCGGCTGCTGCCCCTTCCTCGAGCAGCTCGACACGCACCGCGAATTCGTGGCGCAGGAGTTCGACAAGCTGCTCGGCGGCGAGAAGCCCTGCAACGGCAAGTGCAACGGCAAGAAGGCTGCCGCCCCCACCGACCTGGCCGACCTGCTCGGCGACCTGCCACCGGCCTTTGCCGACCGCATCCGCAACTGGTGCGAGCAGCCCCGCGTGCTGGCGCTGCGCGAGGAAACGCGCGCACGGCTGCGCCAGCTGGTGCAGCGCACCGGGCAATGGCTGAAGGAACCCGACGGCGACGGCCCCGGCCAGACGCTGCGCCATGTCGATGCCGCCCTGCGCTGGGCCGACTGGATCGAGCCGCTCCTGCGGCGCGAAAGCTACCTGGCGCTGCTGGTCGAGCGGCCCGCGGTGCAGGAACGGCTGCTGCGGCTTTTGGGCGCGGCGAAGTGGCCGGCGCGCTACCTGATGCAGCATCCGGGCGTGATCGACGAGCTCGCAAGCGACGAAATGCTCTCGGGCCGTTTCATGGCCGCCGAGTTCGAGCGCGAGCTCGAGGCGCGCCACGCCTCGCTCAGCCGCACCGGCGAAGCCGACGAGGAGCGCCTGCTGAACCTGCTGCGCCACGCCCACCACGCCGAGGTGTTCCGCACGCTGGCGCGCGACGTGGACGGGCGGCTCACGGTGGAGCAGGTGGCCGACGACCTGAGCGCGCTGGCCGACATCACGCTGCGCGTCACCGCCCATTGGTGCTGGCCGCACGTGCGCAACAGGCACCGCGAGCTGCCGCAGTTCGCGATCATCGGCTACGGCAAGCTCGGCGGAAAGGAGCTGGGCTACGGCAGCGACCTCGACATCGTGTTCGTCTACGAGGACGACGACGAGCGCGCAGGCGAGGTCTATGCAGCCTACGTGCGCAAGCTGATCAACTGGCTCACCGTGAAGACGCGCGAAGGCGACCTGTTCGAGATCGACACCGCCCTGCGGCCGAACGGCAATTCGGGCCTGCTGACCACGAGTTTCGAAGCCTACGAGCGCTACCAGCTCGGACGCGGCAGCAACACCGCATGGACCTGGGAGCACCAGGCCATGACGCGCGCGCGCTTCGTGCTCGGCAGCACCGAGCTCGGCACGCGCTTCGACCAGGTGCGCGAGGCCGTGCTGGTGGCGCCGCGCGACCGCGAGGCGCTCAAGGCCGAGATCATCGCCATGCGCAACAAGCTGCGCGGCGCGCGGCCGGTGAAGGCCGATCGCTTCGACGTCAAGCACAGCCCCGGCGGCATGGTGGATGCCGAGTTCGCGGTGCAGTTCCTGGTGCTGTCGGCCTCGGGCGAGCATCCGGAGCTGATTCCCAACGTCGGCAACATCGCGCTGCTGCTGCGCGCGGAAGAAGCCGGCCTGCTGCCCGCCGGCGTTGGCCGCAACGCCGCCGCGGCCTACCGCGAGCTGCGCCGCGTGCAGCACCGCGCGCGCCTCAACGAAGAACCGACCCAGGTCACCCCGCCCGCACTGGCCGCCGAGCGCGACGCCATGCTGGCGCTATGGAAGGCGGTATTTGGCTGAGCGCGCACTCTCCTTTTCCACCCCTGCGCTGGCCGCCTGCGCGGTGGCCGTCGCCGTCCTTCTCGCGGGCTKCGCGAGCGGCACGCGCAGCGGCGGCGGCGCACTGAGCGGCCGCGACGGCCCGGGCAGCAACATCCCGTCCGACCTGGACCGCGTGCCCGATGCCGAGCCTCGCATCGAAGCCATCCGCGGCAACGGCGGCACCAGCAAGCCCTACACGGTGCTGGGCCGGGCCTACCAGCCGATCACCGACGACCGGCCGTTCCGCGAATCGGGCATTGCCTCGTGGTACGGCCGCAAGTTCCACAGCGCCTCGACCGCGAGCGGCGAGCCCTACGACATGTACGCCATGACGGCCGCGCACAAGACGCTGCCGCTGCCCAGCTACGTGCGGGTGCGCAACCCGGCCAACGGGCGCGAGGTGATCGTGCGGGTGAACGACCGCGGGCCTTTTGTCGACGGCCGCATCATCGACCTGAGCTACACGGCGGCGCTCAAGCTCGACCTGCTGCGCGACGTGGCGCCGGTGGAGATCGAGCGCATCACGAACGAGGACATCCGCACGGGCGCATGGCGGCGCGATGCGGGGACGGCCTATGCCTCGGCCTCGCCGGCGCCGCCGCCGCAGCAGCCCCAGCGCGTGGCGGCCGCGCCGGTGGCCGTGCCCTCGGCCTGGGTGGCGCCGGTGGCGATGAACGCTGCAGCGCCGGCCTCGGCGACGCCGGTCGCGCCGCAAACGCCCATGGCA
>NZ_JBFTPJ010000419.1:0-4854 GCF_056398445.1 Variovorax sp. 01T439_2 | reverse complement strand
ACTTCGCGCAGCTGGGCGCCACGGTGCGCGGCGCCGCCGACGAGATCACCGCGGCCTACGGCGGGCGCCTGAAGTAGCCGCCGGCCGCGCGTCTTCCACCGGCGCGCAGCGCCAAGTGCTTGATCCGCAAAGATTTTTTCTGCCGTTCCCGGTGCGCGGAAAACTCTGCGCGGGCGCCATGCGGCGCGCTTCAATGGCCTCCTGCATTGCCGCCTTGCCGATCCGCCCACCTTTGCCCTTCCAGGAGAAATCATGCCGCTGCGCCCTCTTGCCAAGCCCTCTTTTCCAAGGCCGTTCGCCGCGGCCTGCCTGCTCGCGCTGGCCACCGTGCTCGCCCTTCCCGCCGCCCAGGCGCAGGAGCGGATCAAGCTCAAGGCTATCGGCCAGCCGCTGGCCACCGGGCTCATCCAGAAGAACAAGGAACAGCCCTTCTTCGAGAACTTCGCGGCCCGCACGGGCCTGCCGATCGACGTCGACTACAAGCCCATCGACACGCTCGGCATCAAGGACACCGAGCAGCTGCGCGTGATGAAGGCGGGCCTGTTCGACATCGTCTCGCTGCGCGTGTCGCAGAACTCGCGCGACGAACCGACGATCCTGGGCCTCGACCTGGTCGGCGCCGCGCCCGACTTTGCCACCGGCCGCAAGGTGGCCAAGGCGTACTTCGACACGGTCGATGCGCGGCTGCAGCAGCAGTTCAACGTGAAGCTGCTCGGCGTGTGGCCCTTCGGCCCGCAGATCCTGTTCTGCAAGAAGCCGATCGCCTCGCTGGCCGACATCAAGGGCATGAAGGTGCGCGTGTACGACCAGAACCTGGCCAAGTTCATCGAGCTGGTGGGCGCGACGCCGGTGCCGGTGTCGTTCGCCGACACGCACCAGTCGCTGTCGCTCGGCGTGGTCGACTGCGCCATCACCGGGCCGAGCTCGGCCAACTCGGCCGGCTGGCCCGAGGTCACCACGCACCAGCTGGCCATCGGCTTCCAGATGGCGCTCAACGGCTACGGCATGACGATGAAGTCATGGAACGCGCTCAAGCCCGACCAGCAGGCCAAGCTCAAGGCCGCCTTCGACGGCCTGACGGACGAGGTGTGGAAGTACTCCGAGGAGCTGTTCCGCGACGCGCTCAATTGCAACGCCGGCAGGGACCCGTGCACCACCGGCAAGAAGTTCAAGCTGGTCGACGTGCCGGTCACGCCGGCCGACCTCGAGCTGGTGCGCGGCGCAGTCGGCAAGGTCTCGCTGCCGGTGTGGGCCGAGGTCTGCGACAAGTCGAACCCGGGCTGCTCCAAGGGCTGGCAGGCCACGGTGGCGCCGGTGCTGGGGCTCAACAAGTGAGCAGCGCGGCCATGAGCGAGCGGCCGCAGCAGCCTGGCGCCGCGTCGCCTGAAGAAGCGCAGCGTGCGCCGGGGCACGCCAGCTTCAAGGCGCGCGTGGAGACGGTGCTGGCCACCGTCTTCGGCGCGATCTTCCTCGGCCTGTCGGTCATCGTGACCATCGAGACCGCCGCGCGCAAGCTGTTCAACATCTCGCTGCAGGGCGCGGACGAGCTCGGCGGCTATGCGCTCGCGGTGGGCTCGACCATTGCCTTCAGCCTCGCGCTCATGGGCCGCAACCACATCCGCGTCGACGTGTTCCACGAGAAGTTTCCGGCCCGCGTGCAGGCGCTGCTGAACTGGATCTCGGCGGTGTCGCTGGCGGCGCTCGCGGTGTTCATCGGCTGGGTGGCGTTCAAGGTGATCGGCGACACCATGGCCTACCGCAGCACCGCGCAGACGCCGTGGGCCACGCCGCTGATCATTCCGCAGGGCGTCTGGTATGCGGGGCTCGTGGTCTTCGCGCTGGTGGCCTGCGGGCTCGCGCTGCGCGCCACCCAGCTGCTGCTGCGCGGCGACATCGCGGCGCTGAACACCGACTTCCATCCCAAGAGCGCGAAGGAAGAGCTCAAGGAAGAGCTCGACGACCTCGCGGTGCGCCAGGCCCCGCAGCCCGGCGAAGGAAACAAGCCATGAACCTCTTCGTCATAGGGCTCGCGTTCCTCGCGATGCTGGGCATGATGCTRGTCGGCATGCCGATTGCCGTGTCGATGGCGCTGGTGGGCATCGTCGGCGGCATCGCGGCCTACGGCACGCCGTTCATGGACTCGATCGCGCCCGTGGTCTGGGGCGTGCAGAACGAGAACCTGCTGACCTCGGTGCCGCTGTTCGTGCTGCTCGGCGAACTGCTGCTGCGCTCGGGCATTGCCGACCGCATGTACATCGCGCTGTCGGCCTGGCTCGGCCGGCTGCCCGGCGGGCTGCTGCACACCAACATCGGCAGCTGCGCGCTGTTCGCGGCCACCTCGGGTTCGTCGGTGGCCACCGCCGCCACGGTGGGCACGGTGGCGCTGCCGTCGCTGCACCGCCGCGGCTACTCGATGCGCGCCTCGCTCGGCAGCCTGGCCGCCGGCGGCACGCTGGGCATCCTGATTCCGCCGAGCGTGAACATGATCGTGTATGGCTCGCTCACCAACAATTCGATCGGCAAGCTGTTCATCGCGGGCATCATCCCGGGCCTGCTCCTGACCGGATTCTTCATGCTCTGGATCGCGGGCTCCAGCCTGGCGAGCGGCAACGCGATGCGCGAGCCCAAGGTGCCGCTGGAGGCGCGCATCCGCGCGCTGGTGCACCTGGTGCCGCCGGCGGTGGTGTTCGGCATCGTGATGGGCAGCCTCTACTTCGGCATTGCCACCGCGGCCGAGAGCGCCGCGCTCGGCGTGATTGCGGCGCTGGGCTTCGTGCTGCATTCGGGCAAGCTGAGCTGGGAGCTGATGCGCAACTGCTTCGTCTCGACCGCGCGCGTGAGCGGCATGATCCTGCTGATCGTGGTGGCGGCCTTCGTGCTGAACCTCACGGTCAGCCTCACCGGCGTGGCCGAGGCCATGACCAAGTGGGTCTCGGGCCTGGGCCTGTCGGCCACCGGGCTGATCCTTGCGCTGATGCTGTTCTACCTGGTGCTGGGCATGTTCATGGACGTGCTGTCGATGCAGGTGGCGACCATTCCGATCACCTATCCGATCGCCACCGCGCTGGGGGTCGATCCGATCTGGTTCGGCATCTTCATCGTGCTGATGTGCGAGCTCGGGCTCATCACGCCGCCGGTGGGCATGAACCTGTTCGTGGTGCACGGCATCCGGCCCGACAGGGGCGGCATCGAGGACGCGATCTACGGCGCGCTGCCCTATGCGCTGATCATGATCCTGTTCACCCTGCTGCTGCTGGCCGTGCCGCAGCTGGTGACCTGGCTGCCGGGCCACATGTGAGCCGGACCACCGCGGCAAGCGCACGATGAAAGCACTCTGGCAACTCACGGCGGCCCAGCTCGCCGAAGGCTTTGGCGCCGGCGCCTTCACGCCGGAGCAGGCGCTCGCGGCCTGCCTGGCGCGCACGGCCGAAGTGAACCCGCGGCTCAATGCGCTGGTGGTGCTCGATGCCGAAGGCGCGGCCGAGGCCGCGGCGCAAAGCACCGCGCGCTGGCGCTCGGGCCGGGCGCTCGGCGCGCTCGACGGCGTGCCCGCCACCATCAAGGACAACCTGCAGGTGCGCGGCCTGCCCACGCACTGGGGCAGCCGCGCGCTGGCCGGCTTTGTCGCCGAGCGCGACGAGCTGCCGGTGGCGCGGCTGCGCGAAGCCGGCGCGGTGATCTTCGGCAAGACCAACGTGCCCGAGTTCACGATGCAGGGCTACACCGCCAACCCGGTGTTCGGGCCCACCGGCAATCCGTGGAACCCGGCGCTCACGCCCGGCGGCTCCTCGGGCGGTGCGGTGGCGCTGGTGGCCGCGGGCGGCTGCCCGATCGCGCTGGGCACCGACGGCGGCGGCTCGATTCGCCGGCCCGCCTCGCACACCAACCTCGTCGGGCTCAAGCCTTCGCGCGGCCGCGTGCGGCGCGGCAATGGCCTGCCGCCGATCTTCCTGGACTTCGAGGTGGTGGGGCCGATGGCGCGCTGCGTGGGCGACGTGGCCGCGGTCATGCGGGCGATCGCGCCGCGCGCGGCGGCCGATGCGCCGCACAAAGCCAAGGCCGCGCGCATCCTCTACCTGCCGCGCTTCGCGGACCACCCGGTGGACCCGCGCATCGCGCGGCTGGTGGATGCCGCCGCCGGGAACCTGGCCGCGCTCGGGCATGAGGTCACGACGCTGCCGCGCTTCGAGCTGGCCGAGGCGGTCAACCAGCGCTGGCAGCTGCTCGCGCAGGTGGGCCTGGCCTGGCTGGTGGACCATCCGCAAGAGCTCTCGCCACGGCCCTTCGATCCCGCGCTGTTCGGCCCCGCGATGCAGGCCAACACCGAAACCGGCCGCGCCGCCTCGGCGCGCGAGCTGTTCGAGCTGCTGTTCGAGGCCGAGCGCCTGCGCAGCGAACTCGCGGGCCTGTTCGAGCAGCACGACTTCCTGCTGACTCCCGCGACCGCGGCGCTGCCCTGGCCCGCGGCCGACACCCATCCGCCGCGCATCGACGGCCGCGAGGTCGGCCCGCGCGGCCATGCGGTGTTCGCGGGCTTCGTCAACGCCGTGGGCCYGCCCGCGATCGCGCTGCCCTGCGGCTTTGCCGAAGGCCTGCCGGTGGGGCTGCAGCTGGTCGCGCGCGAAGGCGGCGACGACGCGCTGCTGGCGCTGGCCCGCGAATTCGAACGCGCCCATCCGTGGCAGCGCTTTCCCGCCCTGTGAGCGCGGCGCTGGCCGGCGGCCTTGCGCCCGCCAGCGCCGCGCACGCGCTGCACCTCGCGCGGCGCGAGGGCCGGCGCGTGCCCTCGGCGCTGCTGCAGACGGCCAGCCGCGCCGAGGCCTATGCCATCCAGGACGCCACGCTGGCGGCGAT
>NZ_JBFTPJ010000418.1:0-7004 GCF_056398445.1 Variovorax sp. 01T439_2 | reverse complement strand
CGCAACAACCGCGACTACGTGGCCGAGGTCGACACCAACGCCAAGGCCTTCAACAAGGCCGCGGCGCGCGGCGAACTGCCGACGGTGGTCGATTCCAACAGCGACATCGCGAGCTCGCTGCCCGTGCTCGACCGCCTGCGCGACCTGCCCAAGTCGAGCCATTTCGACATCGGCGATCCGCCCATGGGCTACCGCTTCGGCCTCTACCAGGGCGAGAAGCTGCAGGCCGCGACCGACGGCGTCTACCAGCGCGCGCTCGAAGGGGTGCTGCTGCCGCAGGCCGCGCAGCGCGTGGAGCAGGCGCTGCGCGAGGCTTCCAAGACCGATGCCGAATACAGCTACGAGGCGCTCAAGGCCTACCTCATGCTGTACGACGCGGAGCGCTACGACGCCGACTTTCTCCAGGCCTGGCTGCTCACCGACGTGGACCGCAAGATCGGCGCCGGCCTCACGCGCGAGCAGCGCACCAACCTCGAGTCGCACCTGAAGGCGCTGTTCGCCGAACGCGTGGTGACCTCGCCCTTCGCCAAGGACGACCGGCTCGTCACCGAGACGCGCAACCGCCTGGCCGGCGTGCCGCTGGCGCAGCGCGCCTATGCGCGGCTGCGGCGCATCCTGCTGCAGACCAGTCCGCCCAATGCCTTCAGCATCGCGGAGGCGGCGGGGGCCGAGTCGGCGCTGGTGATCAAGCGCACGAGCGGCAAGCCGCTCACCGACGGCATCCCGACGCTGTTCACCTACCGCGGCTACTGGGACATCTTCGACAAGCGCATGGCCGAGACCACGCTTGCGCTCGAACAGGAAGACCGCTGGGTGCTGCAGATCCGCGCGCCCGGCATGGCCGACATCACTTCGCGCGAGCTGCTGCTGCGCGAGGTGCGCCGGCTCTACCTCACCGACTACATCCGCGTCTGGGACGACTACCTGCTCGACGTCCGGCTGGCCGACAGCCGCTCGCTGCTGCAGAGCATCCAGATGACGCGTGTGCTCTCGACCAGCGAGTCGCCGATGTCGCGCCTCATCCGCGGCGCGGCGCGCGAGACCGACCTGCTGCGCAACCACGACGAGGCCACGCGCAGCCTGCTCGACCAGGCACAGAACCGCGTGGCCAGCACGCGAGAGCGCATCGAGCAGCTCATCGGGCAGCCCGACGGCAGCCAGCGCCGCAACACGGTGCCGGACCGCCCCGAATCGCTGGTGGACAACCACTTCGCGCCGCTTCGCCGCATGGTCACCGCGCCCAAGGCCGGCGGCCAGGCGCCGATCGACGCAACCGCCGCGCTCATCAACGAGCTCTACACCTTCCTCACCGCCACCGACACGGCATTGCGCAGCGGCAACATCCCGCCATCGAGCGACGCGGTCACCAAGGTGCAGGCCGAGGCGGGCCGCCTGCCGGTGCCGTTCCAGGGCATGCTGAACGACCTCTCGGCCACCGCGTCGTCCAAGGCGGCGGCGGTGACGCGGCAGAACATCGGGCAGAACGCGGCCGCCACCATCGGCCAGTTCTGCAGCCAGGCCATTGCGGGGCGCTATCCGTTCTCGCGCGGCTCGAACCGCGACGTGGCCGCCGGCGACTTCGCGCAGCTGTTCGCGCCGGGCGGCATGATGGACGACTTCTTCCAGAAGAACCTGGCCTCGCAGGTCGACACCTCCGTCAACCCCTGGGCCTTCAAGAAGGGCGTGGACGGCAGCTCGCCGGGGCGCTCGGCGTACCTCGATTCGTTCCAGAAGGCGCAGGCGATCCGCGACGTGTTCTTCTCGGGCATGGCGGGCGGGCGCACGCCCTCGTTCACCATCGACATCCGGCCCGAGGACATGGACGCCGCCATCAGCCAGTTCACGCTCGACATCGACGGCCAGACGGTGCGCTATGCACACGGGCCGCAGGCCCCCAGCACCGTCAAGTGGCCCGGCCCGCGCAACAGCAACCAGGTGCGGCTGCAGGTGACAACCGCCAGCGGCACGCCGGCCGGCGGCATCGTCACCGAAGGGCCGTGGGCGCTGCACCGGCTGTTCGACAAGGCCTCCATTTCGTCGGGCAGCGCGCCCGAATCGTTCAACGCGACCTTCGACCTGCAGGGCAGGAAGGTGGTGCTCGCGGTGACGGCGAACAGCGTCTACAACCCGCTGCGCCTGCACCAGATGAACGGCTTTTCGTGCCCCGGGAAATCCTGACATGAACAGCGGCATTCCTTCGCCGCGGGTATGGGTGCCCGACGACGAGCAGATCGGCTGGTACGGCAAGCTGCCAGCGGCCGGCGACTTTCTCTACCGCCGCGTGCCGCGCGAGCTGCAGGCCTGGTGGGACCGCTGGATGCAGAACGGCCTGGGCACCTTCAAGCGCTGGCCCGACGCCATGACGCGGCACTACGTGGTGGCGCCGGTCTGGAACTTCGCGATTCCGGCCACGCAGGGCGTGGACGCGGTGCAGTTCGGCTGCCTGGCGCCCAGCTGCGACCGCGTGGGGCGCTACTACCCCGTGTGCGTGACGCTGCAGGTGGCCGCCTCGAGCTACCGGCCCTCCATGCTCGAGGGCTCGGCCGCCTGGTACTGGCAATGCGGCAGCGCGCTGCTGCAGGCGATCCGCCACAGCGTGGCGCCCGACCAGTTCGACCGCCAGGTGCTGGCGGCGGCCCACGGCGGCTTCCAGACCGCGAGCGGCGGCTCGGACGACATCCTTTCGATCCTCGGGCCCGCGGCCGGCAGCGCCGGCGCCACCGGTGCGCAGCAGCGCCTCGGCTGGCCCGAGCTGCCGCTGTGCTTCGACGCCTTCGGAAGCACCAGCTACTGGTGGACCAACCAGGCGGACGGCTCGCCGCTGCGCACCGCCGCCCACGGCGGAGGCCTCAACACGCCGTTGTTCTCGAAGTTGTTTTCACAGGGGCATGTGCCATGGGCATGAACGACCAGACCCCCGCCGCGGGAGGAGATGCATGACGACCAACGCCAGCAATGACAACAGCAGCAGCACCAGCATGCAGGCCGATCCGCAGGAGCGCCCCCATCCGCTGGACGCGGGCCACCGGCTGGACGAATTCGAGCTGCTCGAGGTCATTGGCGAAGGCGGCTTCGGCATCGTCTACCGGGCCTACGACCACTCGCTGCAGCGCGAGGTGGCCATCAAGGAATACATGCCCTCGATGCTTGCGCGCCGCGTGGGCGACGACAGCGTGCATGTGCGCTCCGACCGGCTCACGGCCACCTTCCAGGCGGGCCTGCGCAGCTTCATCAACGAGGCGCGCACGCTCGCGCAGTTCAGCCATCCGGCGCTGGTGCGGGTGCACCGCTTCTGGGAGGCCAACAGCACCGCCTACATGGCGATCCAGCTCTACCGTGGCCGCACGCTGCGCCGGCTGGCCGAGGAAGAGCCGAAGAAGATCTCCGAGGCCTGGCTGCTGAGCATGCTCGGCCCGCTGCTCGGCGCGCTCGAGACGCTGCACCGCAGCCAGTGCTTCCACCGCGACATCGCGCCCGACAACATCTTCATCCAGCAGGACGACCTGCCGGTGCTGCTGGACTTTGGCGCGGCGCGCAAGTCGATCGCCGACCTGGTCGACGAAGTGGCGGTGATGGTGAAGTCCGGCTATTCGCCGATCGAGCAGTACGCCGACGACAACACGCTGCTGCAGGGCGCGTGGACGGATCTCTACGCGCTGGGCGCCGTGCTGTACCGCGCGGTCACCGGCCACCCGCCGCCATCGGCCGTGGTGCGCAGCGTGCAGGACGCCTACGTGCCGCTGTCGTCGCTGGGCCGCAGCGACCTGAGCCCGGCCTTCTGCGCGGCCGTCGACCACACGCTGGCCGTGCACAGCAAGGACCGCACGCAGACCGTGGCCGCATTCGCGGCCGAACTGGGGCTTGCCAAGCTGGGCGATACCTACGTGAGCGGACTGGCGGCGCCCATGGCCGTCATCGCGCCACCGCCGCCTTCGAAGGCCGCGCCCGCGGTGGCACCGGTGCCGCAGCAAGCGCCGGCTGCCTCGGCGGCACCCCAGGCATCGGCGCCAGCGGCGGCCGCAGCAGCGCAAGCCACTGCATCGGCCAGTGCTGTGCGGCCTGAAGCCGCTGCCCCCGAGCCCGCCGAGCCCAAGCCCAACCCCAAGCCTCAGCCCGCGTCCAAGGCCGAGCCGGCACCGTCATCGTCGCCCAAGCCCGCCGCACCGCGCGAGGCTGCGGCAGCGCCGGCGCGTCCTCCATCGGCTCCCGGCAAGCCGCAGCCTCAGCCAGCGCCGACCGGCAAGAAATCGTCGCGGCCGCCGTGGGGCCTGGTCGGCGTGCTGCTGATTGCGCTGGTGGCCGTGGGCAGCTGGATCGGCCTTCACTTGACTTCAGGCCGGCAGGAAACATCGACCGCCATGGTGCCGGTGCCCCCGCCGTCGGGGCCGATGTCCGCCACCTCGCCGCCGCCCGCCGCCATGCCGCCGGGCGAAGGCGCCGCTGGCGGCTCATCATCGTCATCGGCGCCCGCGGGCGAGAACGTGGCGGCAGCGCCCGGCACGCCGCCTCCCGCGGCAGCGGCCAGCGCACCGACCGGCCCGTTGACGCCGCTGACCAATGTGCCAGTGGGCGCGGCGCCGGCACCTGCACCGGCCACACCGGACCCCGCAGCCACGCCCCCGGGCGCAACGCCAACGCCCGTGCCGCCGCCGGAAGCCGCCATGGCCACCGCCGAAGCCGAGGACTGGAACCTGGCCCAGGCCGAGAACACGCGCGATCCGGTACCCACCGTGATCGCGGGCGGCCCGACCCCGCCGCCCGCGCCGCCGGCCGCTCCGCCCGGCATGGGCCGCGTGGTGCTCAACATCCGGCCCTGGGGCCAGGTCTTCGTCGACGGCGCCGAGCGCGGCGTGAGCCCGCCGCTCAAGTCGCTCTCGCTGCGCCCGGGCATCTACAACATCGAAGTGCGCAACGGCGACCTCGATGTCTACCGCCAGCGCGTGACGGTGCAGGACAGCAAGTCGGCGCCTGTGGTGAGCCACGAGTTCAAGTAGGCGCTCCTCTGCACCTTGGTGGGCGCGCTCAGTTCCGCAACGCCCTGCGGTACTGCACCGCCTCCGCCACATGCACCACCCCCACCGATTCGGCGCCCGCCAGGTCGGCCACGGTGCGCGCCACCTTGAGCGCGCGGTGCGTGCTGCGCGCCGACCAGCCGAGCTTGGCGGCGGCGTTGTAGACGAACTTGCGTGCCGCATCGTCGAGCGCGGCATGCTTGTCGATGGCGCCGGCCTGCAGCGCCTGGTTGGGGCCGCCCTGGCGCTGCAGCGCGAACTCGCGCGCGGCCACCACGCGGGCGCGGATGCTGGCCGTGGATTCGCCGGGCGGCGCATCGATGAGCTGCTGCGCCGACACCGCGGGCACCTCGATGTGCAGGTCGATACGGTCCAGCAGCGGGCCGCTGAGCTTGGCCTGGTAGCGCGAGATCTGGTCCGGCGTGCAGCGACAGGCCTTCAGCGTCGAGCCCAGGTAGCCGCAAGGGCAGGGGTTCATGGCCGCGACCAGCTGGAAGCGCGCCGGAAATTCGGCGCGACGGGCGGCGCGCGCGATGGTGATGGTGCCCGTCTCCAGCGGCTCGCGCAGCGCCTCGAGGGCCGAGCGTGCGAACTCCGGAAATTCGTCCAGGAAGAGCACGCCGTGGTGCGCCTGCGAGATCTCGCCGGGCCGCGGGGGCGAGCCGCCGCCCACCAGCGCCACGGCGCTGGATGTGTGGTGGGGCGCCGAGGTCGGCCGGTTCATCCAGCGCGCGGCCGAAAAACTGCCGGCCAGGCTGGCCACGGCCGCGCTCTCCAGCGCCTCGTCGACGCTCATGGGCGGCAGCAGGCCGGCAAAGCGCTGCGCCAGCATCGACTTGCCCGAGCCGGGCTCGCCGACCATCAGCAGGCTGTGCCCGCCCGCGGCGGCGATCTCGAGGGCGCGCTTGGCGCCGGCGTGGCCCTTGACGTCGGCCAGGTCGGCATAGAGCGGCGCGGGCGCCGCGGCTGCGGCGTGCACGCGGGCCCAGCCGTCCGTGGCGGGCTGCTGTTGCTGCTGTTCCTCGCCCTGCGGCAGCGCGGCGCCCTCGGGCATGAAGCGCTGCACCACGTCCAGCAGGTGCCTGGCGCCATACACCTCGCTGCCGGGCACCAGCGCTGCTTCCTGGGCGCTGGCGGCGGGCAGCACCAGGCGCGTCGCGATGCCGCGCGTGTGCAGGGCCAGCGCCATGGCGAGCGCGCCGCGCACCGGCCGCAGCTCGCCTGAAAGGGAGAGCTCGCCGGCAAATTCATGGCCCGCCAGCAGCGCGGGCTGGAGCTGCCCGCTGGCCGCGAGGATGCCGAGCGCGATCGGCAGGTCGAAGCGGCCGGAATCCTTGGGCAGGTCGGCCGGCGCCAGGTTGACGACGATCTTCTTGTTGTTCGGAAACTCCAGGCCGGCGTTCTGGATGGCCGAGCGCACCCGCTCGCGCGCCTCCTTGACCTCGGTTTCTGCYAGCCCGACGAGCGTGAAGCTCGGCAGGCCGTTCGCCAGATGCACCTCGACCGTGACACTGGCCGCTTCCAGCCCAAGCAAAGCGCGGCTTTGCACCAAAGACAGGCTCATTCCACTCCCTCTCACCATTGTGGTGCGCCCGTTTTTGGCCGGGCTCATGCACCGCGGTGCCCCATGGGGTACCGCAACTGAACACGCTTGTAACTATTTCGCCTGGGTTGCAGGTGCGGGGGAGGCCGCCGTGCCGCAGGGCAAAACGTGCACTTTGGCACGCTCCCTGCTATGAGACGGTGTCCCCCAACAATCCAACCAACTCCGAGGAGTCTCGATGATGCACCGTAAATTCGCCCAGGCAATGGCCGTGGCCGCCCTTGCTGCCCTGCCGATGCTTGCGAGCGCACAGCTCACGGGGAATGTGGCACTGACCAGCAACTACAAGTTCCGCGGCCAGGACCAGGACATGATCGGGAAGAACGACTACGCCAAGACCAAGGGCTTCAAGCCCGCGATCCAGGGCGGCTTCGACTACGCCTTCGGCG
>NZ_JBFTPJ010000417.1:0-4857 GCF_056398445.1 Variovorax sp. 01T439_2 | reverse complement strand
GCCCGTGCGCATGAACGACGGCCACATGGCCAAGGTGCCGCTGATGCCGTTCACGCTCGACGGCGAGCGCCCCGGCATCCGCCTGCAGCCGCCGCGCATCGGCGAGCACACGGGCGAGCTGCTGAGGGAAGTGGGCTACAGCGAGGAAGAGATCGCCGCGTTCGAGTCGCGCCAGGCCGGCGCCGCCGGCTGAACCCGCGCGAAACCCCGGATATATAGTTCCGCCGCCATGGACCGCCTGAAGCAACTCGAATCCTTCGTCTCGGTGGCGACCCGCGGCGGTCTCACGGCCGCGGCCAAGGCCGAGGGCGTGGCGCCTGCGATCATGGGGCGGCGGCTCGACGCGCTCGAAGCGCGGCTGGGCGTCAAGCTGCTGGTGCGCACCACGCGGCGCATCACGCTCACGCACGAAGGCAGCGCCTTTCTCGAGGACTGCCAGCGCCTGCTGACCGAATTCGCCAATGCCGAGGCCAGCGTGAGCGCCGGCGGCGTCAAGGCCAGCGGCCATCTGCGCGTGACGGCGCCGGCCGGCTTCGGCCGCCGCCACGTGGCGCCGCTGGTGCCGCGCTTCCATGCGCTGCACCCGGAGGTCACGATCTCGCTCAACTTGAGCGACCGCGTGGTCGACGTGCGCGGCGAGAGCTTCGACTGCGCGGTGCGCGTGGGCGACATGCCCGACTCGTCTTTGGTCAGCGTGCGGCTGGCCGACAACCGCCGCCGCTGCGTCGCCACGCCGGAGTTCGTGCGCCGCCATGGCATGCCGCGGCATCCGAACGAGCTGTCGCGCTTTGCCTGCCTCACGCTGTCGAGCGACGCTTCGCAGACGCGCGGCTGGGCATTCCGCATTCCGCGCGCCCCGGCGGCTGCCGGCGAGGAGGGCGGCGAAGAACTGATCTACCTGCGGCCCGAAGGCCCGCTCGATTGCTCCGACGGCCAGGTGCTGCACGACTGGTGCCTGGCCGGCCACGGCATCGCGTGGCGCAGCACCTGGGAAGTGGAGGCCGAGATCGATGCCGGCCTGCTGGTGCCGCTGCTCGATGAATTCGCCGCGCCGCCCAACGGCATCTACGCGGTCTTCGCGGGCRCCAAGCACCTGCCGCTGCGSGTGCGGCTGTGGCTTGATTTCCTCAAGGAGCAGTACGGACGGCCCGAATTCTGGGGCGGCAGGGCGTAAAGCGCGCGAGCGGCGGCACAATCTGCAAGCATTTGCAACTCATTGAAGAAGAAAGCCATCGATGACCCTCGAAGCCATCCTCGCCTACCTGCATCTGCTGGCCATCCTCACGATGGTCGTCTTCATCTCGAGCGAAGCGGCGCTGTGCCGCGTGCAGTGGCTCAATGCCGCGGTGGTGGAGCGGCTCGCCAAGGTCGACATGGTCTATGGCATGGCCGCCATCGCGGTGCTCGCCACCGGCATCGCGCGCACGGTGTGGGGCGTGAAGGGCACGGCGTGGTATTGGACCAACCCGCTGTTGCATGTGAAGCTCGGCTTGTTCATCATCGTCGGCGTGCTCTCGATCTTTCCGACGCTCACCTACTTCCGCTGGCGCAAGGCGCTGCGCGCCAACGGCACGCTGCCGGCCGAGGCCGACATCCGCAAGACGCGCCGGCTGGTGATGGTGCAGGCCCACCTGATCGCGCTGATCCCGCTGGTCGCCGTGTTCCTCGCGCGCGGCTTCGGCAAGTAGGCGCGCATGGAACGCGCCGGCATCCAGCTCCTGTTTGCCGGCACCATCTTCAGCAGCGCGTTCCTGCTGTTCCTGGTGCAGCCGCTGATCGCCAAGCAGATCCTGCCCTGGTTCGGCGGCTCGGCCGCCGTCTGGTCGACCTGCATGGTGTTCTTCCAGGCCGTGCTGCTCGCGGGCTATGCGTATTCCGACTGGGTCACGCGCCGCCTTCGGGTGCGCGCGCAGGCCGCGCTGCACGTGGGGCTGCTGCTGGCGAGCCTGGCCTTCCTTCCGCTGGTGGTGGCCGCGCGCTGGAAGCCCACCGGCGCCGAAGACCCGGCGTGGCTGATCCTGGGGCTGCTGCTCGCGACCATCGGCCTTCCGTACTTTCTTCTGTCGACCACCGGGCCGCTGGTGCAGTCGTGGGTGGCGCGCACGCCCTGGAGCGCGCGGGTGTACCGCTACTTCTCGCTCTCCAACCTGGCGTCGCTGCTGTCGCTGCTGAGCTACCCGGTGCTGATCGAGCCGCGCAGCTTGCTGCTGCAGCAGGCGCTCGGCTGGTCGTGGGGCTATGGCCTGTTCGCGCTGCTGTGCGCCGGCACGACATTGCTGGTGGCGTACCGCTGGCCGGCGGCTGTGCCGGTTGGCGCGGCGCCCGGCCAGGCCGCGGCCGCCGCCGATAGCGAAAAACCGCCGCGCTGGTCCGACGGCCTGCTCTGGCTCGTGCTGCCGGCGCTGGCGTCGTGGCTGTTGCTGGCCGTGACCAACCACATCACCCAGAACGTCGCGGCGGTTCCCTTTCTCTGGATCGTGCCGCTGTCGCTGTACCTGTTCACCTTCGTGCTGTGCTTCGAGAGCGACCGCTGGTACCGGCGCGGCGTCTTCCTGCCGCTGGCGGCGGGCGTGCTGCTGCTGTGCGCCTTCGGGCTGCAGCACCACATCGGCTCGGACGTGCGCACGGGGCTGCCGATCTATGTCGGCGGCCTGTTCGTGCTGTGCATGTTCCTGCACGGCGRAACCGCCAGGCTGCGGCCGGCGCCGCGCTATCTCACGCGCTTCTACCTGATGCTCGCGCTCGGCGGTGCGCTGGGCGGCGCCACGGTCGGGCTGGTGGCGCCGCATGTGCTGCCGGCGTACTACGAGCTGGGCATCGGCCTGGTGCTGACGGCGCTCGCGGCGGCGGCCGTCCTGCGCCGCCGGAACTGGCTGCGGGCCATGAGCGTGGCATTGGCGGCCGGCTGCGCATACTTCCTGATGGCGCAGATCGCGAGCGACCGGTCGGACGCGCGCCACCTGCTGCGCAATTTCCATGGCGCGCTGATCACCTTCGACATGCGGCGCCTCCATCCCTCGGACAGCGTGCGGGTGCTGTCGCACGGCTCCATCAAGCACGGCGAACAGTTCCTGGACCCGGCCCGCCGGCGCGAGCCCACCACCTACTACGGCGCCACCTCGGGCATCGGCCGCGCGATGGCTGCTGCACCGGCCGGGCCGCGCCGCGTGGGGCTGATCGGCCTGGGCGCCGGCACACTCGCGAGCTACGGCCGCAGCGGCGACGCCTACCGCATCTACGAGATCAATCCGCAGGTGTTCGAGCTCGCGGACAGCGAATTCAGCTTCCTGCGCGACAGCCCCGCGCGCATCGAGCGCGTGCTCGGCGATGCGCGGCTGGCGCTGGAGCGCGAGCCGCCGCAGGGCTTCGACCTGCTTGCGGTGGATGCCTTCTCGGGCGATGCGGTGCCGGCCCACCTGCTCACGGCGCAGGCCATGGATGTCTACCTGCGGCACATGAAGCCGGATGGCATCGTGGCCTTCCATGTGACCAACCGTTTCCTCGAGCTCGCGCCCGTGGTCGCGCGGATCGCCGAGCTGAAGGGCCTGCATGCCGTGCTCGTGAGCGACGACGCCGAAGCCTCGCGGTGGCTCAGCTCGACCGACTGGGTGCTGGTGGCGCGCGATCCCGCCGTGCTGGCACGCGAGCCGGTGCGCGCCGCGGCCTCGCCGATCGTGCTGCGCGCCGGCGTCCGCCCCTGGACCGACGATTTCAACAACCTGCTGAGCGTGCTGAAGTAGCCATGAAAAAGGCCCGCACGCGGCGGGCCCTGTTTGCGCAGGCTGGAGCGCGGTGCGGCTTCAGGCCTTGGCGTCCTTTTCGCACTTCTTCATGAAGCTGTTCTTGGCGGCGCCGGCCAGCGGCTTGCCGTTCTTGTCGACGGCCTTGGCTGCGCAAGCGGGTGCTGCGGCGGCCTTGGTGTCTTTTTCGCACTTCTTGATGAAGCTGCCCTTGGCGGCGCCGGCCAGCGGCTTGCCGTTCTTGTCGATGGCCTTGGATTCGCAGCTCGCGGCGGGCGCTGCCGCGGTGGCGGGCGCTGCGGGGGTGGCCGCCGCAGGAGCGGCGGGGGTCGCTGGGGTGGCCGGCGTGGCCGCAGGTGCGGTGACAGGTGCCGGAGCCTTGACAGCCGGGGCCTTGTCTTGCGCCTGTGCGGCGCCGAAGGAGAGACAGGCGCCCAGGGCGACCAGGGAAAGGAACTTCTTCATGGTGATATGTCCTTGCAAGGTGGGTTGTGACAGGTGCCCCGTCCCGGGGCCGAGGCTTCTAACGGCCCAAGCCAGCGATCGGATGACGATGGTCAACGGCGCCCCGGGTTTGCCCCCGGTAAAATTCGCAGATGCTATTGGTCAAACAGGAGCTGCTCGCGGCGCTCGCGAACACGCTCGAATCCCTCTCGCCCGGCGCTGGCTCCAAAGCCGCGTTCGAGTCGCCCAAGGTGGCTGCCCACGGCGATTTCGCCAGCACGGCCGCCATGCAACTCGCCAAGCCGCTCGGGCGCAAGCCGCGCGAACTGGCCGAGGAGCTCAGTGCCGCGCTGCTCGCCACCCCGGTTTTCGGCCAATGGGTCGAAGCCATCGAGGTCGCCGGCCCCGGTTTCCTCAACATCCGCCTCAAGACGGCTGCCAAGCAGCAGATCGTGCGCGAGGTGCTGGCCGCCGGCAGCGCCTTCGGCCAGCAGCCCGCCACCGGCGAAAAGGTGCTGGTCGAGTTCGTCTCGGCCAACCCGACCGGGCCGCTGCACGTCGGCCATGGCCGCCAGGCCGCGCTCGGCGACGCCATCTGCAACCTGCGCGCCTCGCAGGGCGACACCGTCTGGCGCGAGTTCTACTACAACGACGCCGGCGTGCAGATCCAGAC
>NZ_JBFTPJ010000416.1:0-4864 GCF_056398445.1 Variovorax sp. 01T439_2 | reverse complement strand
CTTCCGGGGTATGGCACGTGCAGCATGTTGACTTTTGCCATTGTCTTAAACAGCTCACCCGCTAGGTGAGTGGAAGAACCGCTACTTGCGGAAGCAAAAGTCAACTTACCAGGATTTTTTCGAGCGAAATTCAGATAATCGTCAAACGTTTTGAACGGCGAAGACGATGAGACGACCAATACATTCGGAACAATTGCAATACCGGAAATTGGAACGAAGTCTTTCTGGATATCAAACGAAAGACTTCGGTAGGCGGTGACATTCGTCGTATTTGATACGGTTGCCAACAGTAATGTGTAGCCATCGGGAGCCGCGCGTGCCACCAATGCCGTGCCGATGTTGCTTGTGGCTCCTGGACGATTGTCAACAACAAAAGATTGTCCTAGGCGAGCAGACAATTCCTTCGCTGTGAGTCGACCGATCATGTCAGTGGTCCCACCGGCAGGAAATCCCACAACAAGACGCACCGGTCGGTTTGGATAATCGTCTTGCCCAAATGAAGGCAGAACATGCCACGCCGAGACGCCACCAGCAACCGATAGAAATTTTCTTCTGGCAATCATCAATGTCTCCATCAAGCCTCAGACTATTCCGGAGCAAGGCATATGAGCAAACCTGATCGTCCACATTGTGATAAGTTCGCGCTTGCTCTGATCACATTCACTCCTGTTAGCGCTAGGCGCAGATGAAGCTGGTCACGCGGCTGCAGCCTGCCTTCGCAGCCGGCGCCTTAATCTCGATATACGGCGCGCCAGCTGYGCGCCGCTGATGCCTGGCTTGCCACGAATCAGCATCCTGGGCTTGGCGCAGCGGCTCATGGAACGCCATGGCTTGGTCGGCTGCCCTGTCTATCCCCGAAAGCCACAACTTCTGATCGTTCAACCGATGCCGTACATCTCCGTGCCCCTGCTGGCGCACCCCCGAAAGGGCCGCAGGTGGGCGTTGCCGCCGGCGGCGGCGTCACTCCAAACCTCAGGTGCAACCTCGCACCAGGAGATGGTGCTCGCGCTGTGAGCTCCGGCCGTCCGCGCATTGCGCGCGGACGGTGGGTCGGACAGCAACGCCTCGACATAGCGAGGAGCAAGCCATTCGGGACACCTTTGTCCGTGACGCGCTCCTTGACTTCGCTGCAGGCGACCGCGTCCGGCTTTGGAACGCAGTGACCGCGGAACCCAGCTCGCAGGCATCGGCAATCCACCCTGCGACCCCACCGCCCATGCGGCCGAGGTCCTGCTCACCGTCGCAGGCATCGAACGGACAGACCAAGTCAAGGCAGAGCGCCGTCTGGTCCGCACCGCCAATCGTCCCGAGTTCGCCGGTCGAACGATGCAGACCTGGGCCGCTATCAACGGCGTCATCCAGGCCGGCAAGCCGTTGCAGAACGCCTACCTTAGGCGCTCTTGATTTGCGCAGGATCGAACGGTAGCAAGCGCAGCCGCTTGCCAGTGKCCGCGAAGATCGCGTTGGCCACTGCCGGCGCGATCGGCGGCGTGCCGGGCTCGCCGATGCCGCCGGGCGCCTCGCGGCTCGCAACCATGTGCACCTCGACCTTCGGTGTCTCGTTCATGCGCAACACCGGGTAGTCGTGGAAGTTGCTCTGCTCGACGCGGCCGTCCTTGAAGCTGATCCTCCCATACAACGCGGCCGACAGGCCGTAGACGATCGCGCTCTCGATCTGGCGGGCGATCGTCTGCGGGTTGACCGTCATTCCGCAGTCCACGGCGGCGACGACGCGGTGCACCTTCGGCGCTCCGTCGGCTGCCACCGACACCTCGGCGACTTCGGCGACGTAGCTGCCGAAGCTCTGCGCCACCGCGATGCCGCGGAAGACGCCGGCCGGCAGCGGCTGGCCCCAGCCGGCCTTCTCAGCGACGAGCTCGAGCGCGCCCCTGTAGCGCGGTTGCTGGGTGAGCATCGCGCGGCGGAACTCGAATGGGTCCTTCTTCGCCGCGGCGGCGAGCTCATCGATGAAGCTCTCGATGAAGAAGATGTTCTGCGAGTGCCCGACCGAGCGCCAGAACCAGACCTGCGGCCCGGGCTCCCTGCGGCCGTAGGTGAGGCGCTGGTGGTCGATGTCGTACGGATGGTCCGCGATGCCTTCCATCGAGAAGCTGTCGACGCCGTTGTCCGGAATCTTCATGAAGCCCGACGCGGCCATGATCGACGGCGAGCCGACGCCGCACTTGAGCATCGTCACGCGGCCGTTGGCATCGACCGCGCCTTCGAACTTCGCCACTGACGCCGGGCGGTAGTATCCGGCGGCCATGTCGTCCTCGCGTGAGTAGATCAGCTTGACCGGTGCGCCGGAGAGCTTAGACAGCAGCACCGCATCGATCAGGAAGTCAGGCGCGAAGCGCCGGCCGAAGCCGCCGCCCAGCAGCAGCGTATTGACCTTGACCTTGGCCGGCGTAACCTGGGCGACCTGCGACAGGATGCCCTGCGCCGGACCCTCGCTCTGCGTGCCGGCCCAGACCTCGACCTCGTCGCCCTTGACCCAGGCGGTGGCGTTCATCGGCTCCATGCAGGCGTGCGCGAGGTAAGGCACCTCGTACTGCGCTTCGACCTTCAGCGCGGCGTTCGCGGCGCCGTCCTTCGGATTGCCGCCCTCGCGCGTGATCGCATCGGCGCGCCCGGCGCCCTCGGCGAGGATTTCGCTCACCTTCGCTGACGTCAACGACGCACTTGAGCCCAAGTCCCAGTCGATCTGCAGCGCGTCGCGGCCCTTCTTCGCGGCCCAGTAGCCGGTGGCGAGCACCGCGACGCCGGTCGGGATCGTGAGCACGCTCTTCACGCCCTTGACGGCTTTGGCCTTGCTGTCGTCCACTCGCGCCGGCTTCGCGCCCGGCTGCGGCGCACGTGCCATCACCGCGACGAGCAAGCCTGGCACGTGCGCGTCGATGCCGAACTTCGCGCTGCCGTTCACCTTGCCCGGCGTGTCAAGGCGGCGCATCGGCTTGCCGAGCAGGCGGAAGTCCTTCGGGTCCTTCAGGACCGGCTTTTCGGGCACCGGCACCTTCGCCGCCGCCTCGACGAGTGCACCATAGCTGAGCTTCTGGCCGCTCGGGTGGATTACGTGGCTCGCTTCAGTGCGGCATTCATCGACCGGCACCTTCCATTGCGCCGCGGCCGCGGCCACGAGCATCTGGCGCGCCGCCGCGCCGGCCCGCCGCAGCGGCTCCCAGTGGGCGCGTACGGTTGTCGAACCGCCGGTGGCCTGTATGCCGAAGGCCGGGTTGGTGTAGGCCTTGTCGATCGGTGCCCGCTCGACACTGACGAGCTTCCAGTCGGCGTCGAGTTCCTCGGCGAGCATCATCGGGATCGCGGTGAGCACGCCTTGACCCATCTCGGCCGAGGCGCAGATGACCTTGACGCGGTTGTCCGGCGTAATGCGCACCCAGGCGTTCGGCGCGAAGGTTGCGCCCGGCGCCGCGGCGAGTGCACGCCCGGCGGCCAGCGGCAGAGCGAAGCCGATTGACAGCGCCGAGCCGGTCTTGAGGAAGCCGCGGCGAGAGGTTTGCAGCACGTCCATCTCAAGCCCCCTTCGTCAGCGCTGCCGACGCATCCTTGATCGCCGCGCGGATCTGGTTGTAGGTGCCGCAGCGGCAGAGGTTGCCGCTCATCGCGCCGACGATCTCGGCGTCGTCCGGCGCCTTGTTGGACTGCAGCAGCGCGCACGCGCTCATGATCTGGCCGGACTGGCAGTAGCCACACTGCGGCACATCCTGCTTCAGCCACGCGGCCTGCACCGCGCGCCCACTGGAGGTCTGACCGACGCCCTCGATCGTCGTAATCTTCTTGTTGCCGACCACCGAGATCGGCGTCTGGCATGCGCGCACCGCCTGGCCGTCCAGGTGCACGGTGCAGGCACCGCACAGCGCCAAGCCGCAGCCGAACTTCGTGCCGGTCAGCTGCAGGTTCTCGCGCAGCACCCACAGCAGCGGGGTGTCCGGCTCGGCGTCGACACTGCGCGCTCGGCCGTTGACGTTCAAGGTGATCATCGACATTCCTCCGCACCTCTGACGAGGCTTTGTTAAAAAAGCGAGTGGGTTGCCATGGACGAGGGTCACCCGCCTGGCGTGACGAAGTCGCGCAGCGTCAGCGACGACCGCACGACCGGTTCGACCGGACGAATCCACGTGGCCCGCTGCCGCTCGGCCAACTGGGCGGCATGCAACGACGAGACCTCTTGCGCGATGGCAGCACTGACCGCACCCATCAACTCGGCGTCCGAACTTCGCGCCAGCACACCGATATTGATCTTTACCGGGTGCTCGAAGCCGGTCGGCGCCAGCCTGGTCGTGGGATGAAGGCTGCGGTAGCGGTCCCACAGTGCGACATCGACGAGCGCGTGATCCGCATCGCCCGCCTCGACTGCCGCCAGCAAGTCCTCGCGAACGTTGAATCCCTTCATCGAGGAGCTCAGGATGCCGCCGCGCCACGCACCGAGAGCGAGCGACGCCATGGAACCGGCGCGAACGGCCACCGTGTGGCCTTGAAGCGCGTCGAGCGTACTGACCGACGGAGCGCCTCGACCGATCAGCGCCATCGCTGTCGCACGGTAGGGGCCGCCGCCGACCACCGGAACCAGGGCCTGGTAGGGACGCTGGCGTAGTGGTTTGGCTCCAGGATAGTCGGGCGTCCGCGCCCTTTCCGCGATCATCGTGGCGAGGTGAGGTTCGTAGAGCGGAATTCCCGCGACTAGGTCACAAGCGCCCGCAGCAAGCAGGGCGCGCGCATCCAGGGAAAGGTTCCCTTCCTTGTCGTAGCGGCCCTCGAACCAGACCAGTTCGAGGCCGCGGCCGATGCGCTCCGCCACTGCCCGCATCATCGCCACGTCGAACCCTCTCGCCTGCCCGTTGTCGAC
>NZ_JBFTPJ010000415.1:0-5787 GCF_056398445.1 Variovorax sp. 01T439_2 | reverse complement strand
GCGGTGGCAAGCGTGACGAGCGCGGCCGGCGCGCCGTCTGCGGGGGCGCCACCGGCGGCGGCTGGCCTGGCGTTCTTTGCCGCCATGCGATCGCCCGACCCGCTCCACCACCATCCCGCGACGGCTACGATCAACACACCTGCAAGAGCGAGGACGATTTTTTTCTTCATGGGTTCTTGTGCACTTTGGGCTGACAGCGGCTATTGGAGCAGCCGTCGACTCGCAGTGTCCGTGAGTGCCGTAAAGATAAGTAAAGCCGCAATGCCAGGGCCCATGTACAACCCGCTGTGGCAGGCGCCAGGGATGATTTCACCCCGCCGCTAAAATCGCCGCTCCACAGCCTCTGGATATACCCCATGAACCGCTGCAAGAAACCCACGAATGCTCTCACTTTCATAGCGCTTTGCACAGTGGCTGCGAGCCTTTTTTCCATCGGCGCCGCAGCCCAGTCCGAAGTGCCGCGGCCGCAGACCCAGAACGAATCGCTGGTGGGCGGGCGCACTTTCCCGGTCGGCACGCTGCGCGGCAAGTTCATGGTGATCAATGCGCCCGATGTCGAGCTCGACGGCCAGGTCGACCGCCTGGCGCCCGGCGCCCGCATCCGCAGCGAACAGAACATGCTGGTGATGGCGGGCGGCATCGTCGGCCAGAAATACCTGGTGAACTACACGCGCGATGCCGCCGGCCTGCTGCGCGAGGTGTGGATCCTCACGCCGGGCGAGGCCACGGCCAGCCGCGAATCGCTGAACAAGCCCTTCCTGAACATCTGGCCGTTCACTTCGAACGACACCGTCAACACGCAATAAATAAAGAGGCCGGCGGGCCGCGCCCGCCGCGCCGCAGGACGACGCAAGCGCCCTGCATCGGCCTTCCCGGCGGGAAGGGCCAGGAAAGCACCCCATGAGCAAAAAAGTATTTATCAAGGCCATCATCGCGCGCGCCCCCTACGTCGACATCGTGTTCGGCCCGCAGACGCTGCACCGCCTGCCCGAGATGCTGAACGACCGCGAGCGGCTGGACCGGCCCCAGGTCGACATCAGCTTTCCCGAGATCGAGAAGTTCGACCACCTGCCGCCCGCGCGCGTCGACGGCGCCACGGCGTTCGTCTCGATCATGGAAGGCTGCTCCAAGTACTGCAGCTACTGCGTGGTGCCTTACACCCGCGGCGAGGAAGTGAACCGTCCGCTGGACGACGTGCTGGTGGAGATCGCCGGCCTGGCCGACCAGGGCGTGCGCGAAGTCACGCTGCTGGGGCAGAACGTGAACGCCTACCGCGGCCGCATGGGAGACACGGCCGAGATCGCCGACTTCGCGCTGCTCATCGAATACGTCGCCGAGATTCCGGGCATCGAGCGCATCCGCTACACCACCAGCCACCCCAACGAGTTCACGCCGCGGCTGATCGAGGCCTATGCCAAGGTGCCGCAGCTGGTGAGCCACCTGCACCTGCCGGTGCAGCACGGCAGCGACCGCATCCTGATGGCCATGAAGCGCGGCTACACCGCCATGGAATACAAGAGCACGGTGCGCAAGTTGCGCGCCATCCGGCCCGAACTCGCGCTCTCCAGCGACTTCATCGTCGGCTTCCCGGGCGAGACCGACGAAGACTTCGCCAAGATGATGAAGCTGATCGACGACTGCCAGTTCGACAACAGCTTCAGCTTCATCTTCAGCCCGCGCCCCGGCACGCCCGCCGCGGCGCTGCAGGACGACACGCCCCATGCGGTGAAGCTGGCTCGCCTGCAGACGCTGCAGCGCGTGATCGACGGCAACGTGCGCCGCTTCGGCGATGCGCTGGTCGGCACCACGCAGTGCGTGCTGGTCGAGGGGGCTTCCCGCAAGGATGCGAACGAACTGATGGGCCGCACCGCCTGCAACCGCGTGGTCAACTTCGAAGGCGACGCGCGCCTGGTCGGGCAGATGGCCGACCTGCGCATCACGCGCTCGCTGGCCTACACGCTGCGCGGCGAGGTGGCCACGCGCGAATCGTCGACGGTGCCGGTTCCCGCCGCGCTCGCCGCCTGATGGCGAAGCGGCCGTCCAGACGGGGCTCGTTCCAGCAGCTCCTGCTTTTCGCGTTCCTGCTGATCACCGCCCTGCTGGTGGGCGTGGCGCTGCGCTCGGTGTTCCAGTACGACGCGCTCATGACCCAGAGCCGCGATGCGGCGGCCCGCGCGTTGCGGCTCTCGGGCGCGGCCCAGTCGCTGGCCGAGCGCAGTGCCGCCATGGAGCGCGCCGGGCGCCAGTCGCTGGTGCTGAACGACGCCGTGCTGCGCCGCCGCTTCGACGATGCCGCGCGCGAAGCGCACCAGGTGCTCGAACGGCTCGAGCGGAACGGCCTCGCGCCGTCGGGCATCGAGCTGTGGCGCGCCCAGCTCGGCGTGATCGAGGGGCTCATGAGCGGTAGCGCCGACAGCGCGCTCTCGCGCGAAAGCGGCATGGCCATGCAGTTCCGCGAGCTCGATTCGCTGAACACGAATCTGGCGCAGCAGGCCCAGTTCCTGATCGAGCTGCAGAACGACGCGCTGGCCAAGCGCATCGAGAACGCGCGCCGCCGGCTGATGCGCGAAGTGGTGGCCGCCAGCATCCTGGCGGTGTCGCTGGCGCTGGCTTTCGGCATCTGGCTCGCGCGTCCTTTCAAGCGGCTGGAGCACGCCATCGTCGGACTGGGCCAGAACCGGCTCGACGAGCCCATCGACATCCGCGGGCCGGCCGACGTGCGGCGCCTGTCGCAGCAGCTCGAGTGGCTGCGCCTGCGCCTGACCGAGCTCGATGCCGACAAGGCACGCTTCCTGCGCCACGTCTCGCACGAACTCAAGACGCCGCTGGCGGCGCTGCGCGAAGGCGTCTCGCTGCTGGAAGACGGCGTGACGGGTCCGCTCAATCCGGCGCAGCTCGAGGTGGCGCAGATCCTGAACCAGAACACCGTTTCGCTGCAGGGCCAGATCGAGGCGCTGCTGCGCTTCAACGCCGCCGCCTTCGAGGCGCGCGAACTGCGCCGCGAACGCACCGACCTGCTGCCGCTGGTCGAAGAGCAGATCGAGGCGCAGCGCCTGCAGTGGCAAGCCCACGGCCTGCGCGTCCATGCCGAGGGCGAGTCGATCACGCTCCCGGTGGACCGCGCCAAGCTCGGCACGGCGGTGGCCAACCTGCTGTCCAACGCGATCCGCTATTCGGCGCGCGGCGGCGTCATTTCCATCGTGGTGTCGGGCACGCCCACCACCGCGTGCATCGATATCAACGATGCCGGCCCGGGTATTGCCGAGGGCGACCGGGACCGGATCTTCGAGCCTTTCTACAGGGGCGAACGCCAGCCCGAGCATGCCGTCAAGGGCACGGGCATCGGCCTTTCGATCGTGCAGGAGTACATTGCTGCCCATGGGGGCCGCATCACCCTGCTGCCAGAGGGGCCCGGCGCGCGCTTTCGCATCGAACTGCCGCGCACGGCCTGAACAACCCACCGTGAAGCCCCCCAGGCACACACCTGAAAACAAACACCGCCTCTTGCCTTTTCTTCAATCCATGCTTTTTCCGTTCGTCCGCAGTTCGACCCTGTCCGGGGCGGTGGCCATGCCTTTCGTCCTGCTGCTGGCCGCCTGCGCGACGCAGCCCGCACCACCCGCCGAGGCCGAGGCCCTGCCGCCGCCGCCCGCCGTGCCGCGCGTGATGCCGGTCGAGGCCGAGCCCAAGGCGCCCGCCACGCAGCCCGCCTCGCTCTTCACGCTGATGACCCAGGGCCCGGCCGCGGCCATGCTGGCCTATGCCGACAAGGTCCGCCCGCTGGGCGGCGCCGAGCTGGCCGCCGAAATCACCCGCGCCGGCGATCCCGGCGATTCGCCCACCGCCCAGATGCAGCTCGCGCTGCTGCTCGCACAGACCCGCGTGCCGGCCGACCTGGCGCGCGCGCTGGGCCTGATGCAGCGCGTGATCTCCAACCCCTCGCCCGAGGCGCAGCCGCTGCAGCCGCTGGCGCGCGCACTGGCCGCGCGCTACGTGGAGCAGCGCCGCGTCGAGGACGACCGCGACAAGCAGGCGCAGCAGGTGCGCGAAAGCCAGCGCCGCATCGACCAGCTGAACGACCGCATCGAGGCGCTGCGCGCCATCGAGCGCAGCTTCGCGCGGCCCAACAACGTGCCGCCGCCGACCCTGCCTCCGCCCGGCGGCACCAGGCCCAATCCATGAACCGCAGCCGGCGATTGCCCAAGGAACCCCATCGATGAGCACGACCGGCGCGCGCCTGCTGGTGGTCGACGACGACCCGGACATGCTGCGGCTGCTCTCGATGCGGCTGAGTTCGGCCGGCTACCAGGTCACGGCCGTGACCTCGGCCGAAACCGCGCTCACGCAGCTCGAGATCGAGCACCCGCAGCTGGTGCTCAGCGACGTGCGGCTGCCCGGCCGCGACGGGCTCCAGCTGTTCGACGAGATTCGCAAGCGCCATCCCTCGCTGCCGGTGATCCTGCTCACCGCCCACGGCACCATTCCCGATGCGGTCGAGGCCACCGCGCGCGGCGTGTTCACCTATCTCACCAAGCCCTACGACGGCCGCGAACTGCTCGACAAGATCGCGCAGGCGCTGGCGCTGGGCGCACCGGCCAGCACGCCCGCCAAGGCCGGCGACGAAAGCTGGCGCGCCGAGATCGTGAGCCGCAGCAACCGCATGTCCGAGCTGCTGGCCGAGGCGCGCATGGTCGCCAAGTCGGACGCCTCGGTGCTGCTGCGCGGCGACAGCGGCGCCGGCAAGGAACTGCTGGCGCGCGCCATCCACCGCGCCAGCGCGCGCGCCGACAAGCCTTTCGTGGCCGTCAATTGCGGCGCCATCCCCGAGGCGCTGCTCGAATCCGAACTGTTCGGCCACATGAAGGGCGCCTTCACCGACGCCCATGCCAACCACAAGGGCCTGTTCCAGCAGGCCGACGGCGGCACGCTGCTGCTCGACGAAATCGGGGACATGCCGCCCGCCCTGCAGGTCAAGCTGCTGCGCGTGCTGCAGGAGCGCGCGGTGCGCCCGCTGGGTGCCAGCCAGTCGATCGAGGTCGACGTGCGCATCATCTCGGCCACCCACCGCGACCTGGACGTGGCCATGGAAGCCGGCCAGTTCCGCGAAGACCTCTATTACCGGCTCAACGTGGTCACGCTCACGCTGCCGCCGCTGTCGGCCCGGCGCGAGGACATTCCGCTTCTGGCCAACCACTTCCTGCAGAAGCTCTCGACCAAGTACGGCAAGCGGCTGTCCGGCTTCGCGCCCGAGGCGCTCAAGGCGCTGGCCACCGCGGCCTGGCCCGGCAATGTGCGCCAGCTCTACAACGTGGTGGAACAGGTCTGCGCGCTGTCGAGCTCGCCATTGATCCCGCTGGCGCTGGTGCAGCGCGCGCTGCGCGTGCCCACGGTCGAGGTCCAGACCTATGCCGAGGCCAAGCAGCGCTTCGAGCGCGACTACCTCGTCGGGCTGCTCAAGCTGACCGACGGCAACGTGGCCGACGCCGCCCGGCTGGCCGACCGCAACCGCACCGAGTTCTACCGCCTGCTGCAGAAGCACGAACTCACGCCGGGCCACTTCAAGGCCGACGCTGTCGCTCCGGGCAATGAGCCTGTCGCCGACTAGCGACGCCCCTAAGTTGTTGATTTAAAAGGCCATTTTCCACCAGCCTCGCGGGCTTGTCGGGATTCGGCGACAAAAACCGGGGTTTCGGGGCCTTCCAGACGGCCCCAACCCCGAAAACCGCATCCAGATCGCCCTAAGTCGTTGATCTGAAAGCATTTTTCCAGCCTGGCACAGGGTTTGCC
>NZ_JBFTPJ010000414.1:0-4871 GCF_056398445.1 Variovorax sp. 01T439_2 | reverse complement strand
GCCGAGGAAGAAAGAGCACCTGATGTCCAGCAATGAACTGAATCTGCCCGAACGCTTCGATTTCCAGGGACACGCCGTTGCGTGGGGATCCATCGGCGAGGGACCTCCGGCCGTGCTTCTTCACGGCACGCCGTTTTCCTCGGCCGAGTGGCGGCGGATTGCGCCATGCCTTGCCCGCGAGCGGCGCGTCTTCTACTTCGACATGCTGGGCTACGGCCTCTCCGACAAGCCGGATGCAGACGTCTCTCGCGGCGTGCAGAGCGAACTCTTCGCCGCCTTGTATCGGCACTGGGGGCTCGGCAGTCCCGACGTGGTGGCGCACGACTTCGGCGGATCGAACGCGCTGCGCGRCCACCTGCTGAACGGCCTGGACTATCGCTCGCTGGTCCTGATCGATCCGGTGGCGATCAGCCCGCAAGGCTCGCCGCTGGTGCAGGCGGCCAGGAAGCACGAAGAGGTGTTCGCGAGCCTGCCGGCCTACATCCACGAGGCCATGCTGCGGGCGTACATCGGCACGGCCGTCGGGAGCGCGCTGCGCGAGGACGAGATGCAGCGCTACCTCGCGCCCTGGCTCGGCGATGAGGGGCAGAAGGCATTCTGGCGGCAGGTCGCGCAGATGGACGACAAGTACACCGAGGAAGTCGAGTGGCGCTATGGCGAGATGCGCTGCCCCGTCGCCATTCTGTGGGGCGAGGAAGACGAGTGGATTCCGATGGCCGACGGGCGCGAGTTGGCCCGGCGCATGGGCACTGCGTCCTTCACGCCGGTGCCCGATGCCAAGCATCTGGTGCAGGAAGATGCGCCCGAGGCGATCGTGGCTGCGGCCTTGCGGTTGTGGGCGGCGGTCGATCGATGATTGCCGGGTGCCGACCGCAGGTCACAGCAATCGCAATCCCCTGGGAAATCGAATGAAGGCCTGCGCCGGTTCGGGCATCTTGCCCGCCCTGGCGATCTCCGCGAAGCCCTCTTCCGTGATGCGTGTCACGGTGGCCACCTGCCATACGGCTTGCCGCGCGCGCGATCTGATGGCTGCGAACTCGGCCTCGATCAGGCCGGTGGCCACGAGCAGCGAGACCTGCCGGACTTCCTCCGGATCGGTGACGCGGACAGGCAACTGCACACGGTGCAGCCTCAACAGCAGAAAGAGCGGCATTTGGTTCTCCGATGGCCGGCTCGAGGGGGGCCTCGAATGCCGTCCGTTTGGAATTGGTTGAATGTGAATTTGTCACATTCAAAGCCGCCACCCGAGTCAGAATAAGTCGATCGGCCGTGTCCGCCACCGCCGCCTCGCAGACAGGTCCTAGCCCGGGCGCAGGACCGAGGGGTTGAGCGCGTCCTTCAGGCGCCCCGCGGCAAACGCGTTGACGTGGTCGAAGGCGATGCCGAAGTAGCGTTCGTAGTTGTCGCGCTCGACATAGCCGATGTGCGGCGTGCACAGCGCGTTGGGCAGATGCAGGAGCGGATGTTCGCCGGCGCGCACGGGCTCTTCCTCGAACACGTCCACGGCCGCGAAGCCCGGCCGGCCCGCCGCCAGCGCGCGTTCCAGCGCACCGGGCGCGACCAGCTCGGCGCGGCTGGTGTTCACCAGCAGGGCGCTGGCCTTCATGCGGGCCAGGTCTTCGCCCGAGACCATGCCCCGGGTGTGCTCGTCGAGCCTCACATGCAGGCTGACCACGTCGCTCTGTGCGAAGAAGGCCTCGCGCGAGGGCGCCACCTCGAAGCCGTCTGCGCGCGCCGCCGCAGTCGAGCCCTCGCGCCCCCACACCCAGACCTTCATGCCGAACGTGCGCCCGTAGGCGGCCACCTGGCGGCCTATGCGCCCGTAGCTCCACACGCCCAGACGCTGGCCGCCGAGCTGCTGGCCCAGGTGGCCCTGCCACCGGCCCTGGCGCAGGCGCGTGGCTTCCTCGACCAGATGCCGGCGGCTTGCCAGCGCGAGCGCCCAGGTGAGTTCTGCGGTGGCCGAACCCGCGCCGCTGCCTTCGGCCACCGCCACGCCGCGGGCCGTGCAGGCCGCGAGATCGACGTGGCCCGCCAGCTTGCCGGTCTGGCTGATGAGACGCAACCGGGGCAGCCGCTCGAGCAGCGCCGCATCGATGCGCGTGCGCTCGCGGGTGAGCACGATGGCCTCGGCATCCGTGAAACGCGCCGTGAGTTCATCGGTGCCCTTCACCGTGTCGTTGAAGATGCGGACCTCGTGTCCATCGAGCTTGCCGAAGCAGCCGAGCGTGCGGACGCAGTCCTGGTAGTCGTCGGGGATGACGATGCGCATCGGGCGGCGCTCCTTCATTGCAAGGTGATGTTCAACTGCTCGACCGTGCGCTTCCACAGCGCGAGGTCGTCGCGTATCAGCGCCGTGAAGTCGGCCGGCGGCATGCCGCCCGGCTCGATGCCCTGGGCCTGGAAGATCTCGCGCACTTCCTGCGCATCGAGCGCGCGCTTGACTTCGGCATAGAGCCGCTGCATGAGCGGCGCGGGCGTGCCGGCCTTCAGCAGCAGCCCGTACCAGCCATGCACGTCGAAGCCGGGATAGCCCTGCTCGGCGACGGTCGGCACATCGGGCAGGCCGGCGAAGCGCGACTTGGGCGCGACCGCGAGTGCGCGCAGCTTGCCCGCCTTGATCTGCGCGAGCGCCGAACTCATGTCGAGGAACATGAACTGGATCTGCCCGCCCAGCAGGTCCTGCACCGCCGGGCCGGCGCCCCGGTAGGGCACATGGRCCGCGTGGATGCCGGCGCGCTRCACGAACAATGCGGCGCCCAGGTGCGCAGAGGTGCCGTTGCCGGATGAGCCGTACGAAAGGCTRCCGGGCTTGGCCTTGGCCATCTCGACCAGTTCCTGCAGGTTCCTGGCCGGGAAGTCCGGCTTCACCACCACCGCATGCGGAATGAAGCCCACCACCGTGAGCGGCGCAAAGTCGCGCAGCGTATCGAACGGATAGTTCGGCATCAGCGCCGGATTGGTGACCGCGAGGATCGACGGAAAGACCATCGTGTAGCCGTCGGCCGGGCCGCGCGCGATTTCGCTCATGCCGATCACGCCGCCACCGCCGGGCTTGTTGTCGACGATCACGGGCTGGCCGAGGCCGGGCGCCATGTTCTTGGCGATGGCGCGCGCCATCAGGTCGGTCGGGCCGCCGGCCGCAAAGGGCACGACGATGCGGATCGGCTTCGAGGGAAAGGCGGACTGCGCGTTTGCGAGCGGGCTCAAGGCCGCGAGCGCGAGGCCGGCGCCCGCGGCGGCGTGGAAGCCTCGGCGCGACATGCGATTCGGGTTCATGGTGTCTCCATTTTTTGTCATGCACCGGATCAAGGGGCGAGCACGGCCATGCCGTCGGCGTGGCGCACGGATGTATGTCTCTCTTTCCCGCTTGTCGGTGTGTCCGAGCTTAGGACGCATACTCCGCCAGCGCACCTGCCTTCTTCCACTGCGTGGAATTGGAGGGCTGCCGCGAGGAGACACCGAATGCCCACCCCATCCAACCGCTCGCTCGAACGCGGAATCGAGATCCTGCGTGCCTTCCGGCCCGGCTCCACGCTGCTGGGCAACGGCGAGCTCGCGGAGCGCACCGGCCTGGCGCCAGCCACCGTGAGCCGCCTGACACAGACGCTGGTCGGCGCGGGACTGCTCGAGCACGACCGGCGCGCGCGCGCCTACCGGCTCGCGGCGCCGGTGCTGAGCTTCGCGCACGCCATGCGCACCGGCTCCACCGTGCTGCAGGTGGCCGCCCCGCGGATGCGGGCGCTGGCCGAGAAACTGCGCATCAACGTCGGGCTCGCGGTCGCCGATCGTTCCGAGATGCTGTACCTCGAATCGATCCGCTACAACAAGAAGGCATCGCTGCGCAGCGTGGTGAGCGGACAGCGAGTGCCGATCGAGCTCACCTCGCTCGGCCGTGCCTGGCTGGCAACGGCGCCGCCGGCGCGGCGTGCAGAGCTTGCGAAGGAGTTCGAGGCGCGCCGCAGCAATTGGCCGCGGCTTCGCAGGGAAATCGACAGGGCCATCGAGAGCGTGCGCCGCCGCGGCTGGTGCGTGGCCTCGTGGCAGCCCGAGATCGTTGCGCTGGCCATGCCGCTGGCGCTTCCGAACGAGCCCGTGCACGTGCTCAATGCGAGCCTGTCCACCAGCGAGCCGGCGAACGAGGTGGCGCTCGAACTGGGTGCGCCGCTGCTGGCGCTCGGGGAGCAGATCACCCGCGAATTCATCGCGCGCGGCGGCAGTCTGGCGTAGGCCGTTCGCCAGATGATGGAGAGAAGCCTGTAGGACGGCGTTGACGGGGCTGGCGTGCAGGTCCACCAT
The DNA here is from genome assembly GCF_056398445.1 of Variovorax sp. 01T439_2. Classification (NCBI taxonomy): domain Bacteria; kingdom Pseudomonadati; phylum Pseudomonadota; class Betaproteobacteria; order Burkholderiales; family Comamonadaceae; genus Variovorax; species Variovorax sp. 01T439_2. Next base: position 572 of record NZ_JBFTPJ010000414.1, on the reverse strand, counting down.
GGCCGGGCCACCATCCGGAACTTCAAGGAGATCTCATGGCTGAGAGCGACAAGGTGTTCTCGGGGTCGATCCCGAAGTTCTACGACACGCTGATGGTCCCGCTGATCTTCGAGGCCTATGCCACCGACATGGCGGAGCTTGCCGCAGCCTCCTCGCCCGGCGCGGTGCTCGAAACGGCGGCCGGCAGCGGCGTGGTCACGCGGGCGCTGGCGCCAAGGCTGGGCGCCGGCGCGCGCTACGTGGTGACCGATCTCAACCAGCCCATGCTCGACTACGCCGCCAGCCGGCAGGGCGCCGACAGCCGCATCGAATGGCGGCAGGCAGACGCGCTTCACCTGCCGTTCGACGATGCTTCGTTCGACGTCGTTTGCTGCCAGTTCGGCGCGATGTTCTTTCCCGACCGCAGTGCCGGCTACGCCGAGGCGCGCCGAGTGCTGAAGCCGGGCGGGCGATTCGTCTTCAATGTCTGGGACCGCATCGAGGAGAACGCCTTTGCCGACGAGGTCACCCAGGCCGTCGCCGAGGTGTTTCCGCAGGACCCGCCGCGGTTCCTTGCCCGCACGCCGCATGGC
>NZ_JBFTPJ010000413.1:0-4893 GCF_056398445.1 Variovorax sp. 01T439_2 | reverse complement strand
AGTGGGTCGCGCCCAAGGCGCCGCTCGATTCGGGTTACTGGAAGCTGTACGTCGACACGGTGCTGCAAGCCGACCAGGGCGCCGACCTGGCCTTCCTGCGTGGTCGCCGCGGGGCCTTCGTGCCGCGCGACAATCACTGACATGACAAGACTGGTCGCCATCGATTGGGGCACAAGTTCACTGCGCGGCGCACTGCTCGATGCCGACGGCAAGGTGCTCGAAGAGCGCAGCGATGCGCGCGGCATCCTCAAGGTGCCGCAAGGCGGATTCCCCGCGGTCTTTGAAGCGCTGTTCGGCGACTGGATGGGCCTCGAAGGCGCGCGCTGCCTGATCTCCGGCATGGCCGGCAGCAAGCAGGGCTGGGTCGAGGCGCCGTACTGCGCCTGCCCCGCCGGCCGCGTCGAAGTGGGCCGCAGCATCATCGACATCGACGTGCGGCCGGGCTCGCGCATTTCCATCGTGCCGGGCCTTCGCGACGAGCATGACGGCGTTCCCGATGTCATGCGCGGCGAAGAGGTGCAGATCTTCGGCGCCATGTCGATCGCCGGCCTCGACGAAGGCGTCTTCGTGCTGCCGGGCACGCACAACAAGTGGGCCACGGCCAGGAAGGGCCGCGTCGCGGGCTTTCGCACCTACATGACCGGCGAGTTCTATGCGCTGCTGAGCCAGCATTCGATTCTTGCGCGCACGCTCGATGCCRATGCGCCGCTCGACGAAGCGGCCTTTCTCGACGGCGTGACGCGCTCCGAGAACGGCCACGGCCTGCTGCACAACGCCTTCGGCACGCGCACGCTGGCGCTGTTCGAGCGCATGGCCACGCCGGAACTCTCCAGCTACCTCTCGGGCCTGCTGATCGGCGAGGAACTGCGCACGCAGTCGCTGCAGGCCGCCGGCGAGGTCGTGCTGATCGGCGCCTCCGCCCTCACCCAACGCTATGCCCTGGCGCTGCGCGCCACCGGCACCGCCACGCGCACGCTCGGCGCCGAAGCCACCTGGGCCGGGCTGCATGCGCTGTCCGGCTTTCTCGACGCAGACCGGAATCCGCCATGACCACACCGCAACAAAAATTCGAAACCGCGATGCGCGCGCTGCCGCTGGTCGCCATCTTGCRCGGGCTCACGCCGGCCGAGGCCGCCGACGTGGGCGATGCCATCGTCGAATCGGGCTTCCGGCTGCTCGAGGTGCCGCTCAATTCGCCCAAGCCCTACGCCAGCATCACGCTGATGCGCACGCGCTTTCCGCAGGCCCTGGTGGGCGCCGGCACGGTGCTCGACGTGCAGCAGGTGCGCTATGTGCATGCGGCCGGCGGCGAGCTGGTGGTGTCGCCCAACTTCAATGCCGAGGTGATCGCCGAGGCCGTGCGGCTCGGCATGGTCTGCCTGCCCGGCGTGCTGACGCCGACCGAAGCCTTCGGCGCGCTGGCCGCGGGCGCGACCGGGCTCAAGCTGTTTCCGGCCGAGCTCGCATCGCCCGCGGTGGTGAAGGCCCTGCTCGCGGTGCTGCCCCAGGGCACGCCGCTGATGCCCGTGGGCGGCATCACGCCCGCCAACATGGCCGAATGGCGTGCGGCCGGCGCGGCCGGCTTCGGCATCGGCTCCGCGCTCTACAAGCCGGGCAAGCAGGCTTCGGCCGTGCGCGCCGATGCGCAGAGATTCGTCGCGGCCTTCACCGGCGCGGCCGCCATCTGAAGAAGATCTTCTTTCCAACGTCCACGAGGGAGCGTCGATGTCCGCCGATTCAGATTACGCCAGCCCCGCCGTGCGCAAGCTGCGCGAAGACCTTGCGCTCGCGCTGCGCGCGGCTGCCCACCACGGCTTGTCCGAAGGGGTCTGCAACCATTTCAGCGTACTGCTGCCGGGCGCGCAGGACCGCTACCTGATCAATCCGCGCGGCCTGCACTGGAGCGAGATCGGTGCCGACGACATCGTGCTGATCGACGTGCACGGCGAAGTGCTCGCGGGGCGCCACCGCGTGGAGCCCACGGCCCTCTTCATCCATGGCGCAGTGCATCGCATCACGGGCCACGCGGTCGTGCTGCATTGCCACATGCCCTACGCCACCGCGCTCACGCTCACGGCCGAGCGCGCGCTCGATCCCACGCTGAGCCAGAACGCGATGCGCTACATGAACCGCATCGCCATCGACGCGGTCTACAACGGCCTGGCGCTCGACGATGCCGAAGGCGAGCGCATCGCGCGCGCCATGGCGGGCAAGGACATTGCCTTTCTTGCGAACCACGGCGTGATCGTGGCGGGCGCCTGCATTGCGCATGCCTACGACGACCTCTACTACCTGGAACGCGCGAGCCTGCACCAGGTGATTGCGCAATCGACCGGGCGCCCGCTGGTTCCGGTGGACGCCAAGATGGCCGCGCATGTGGCGGCGCAGATCCAGGGCGAACGCGAGCAGTCGGACCTGTTCTTCGAGGCGCTGCGGCGGCTGCTGCCTGCGCCGCGCGGCTGAGGTCCGTCCACCGGGCTGCGAAGCACCGGAGCTTCGCGCAGGATGGCACCGGCGGCCGCAAAGCGGCTTACAGCTCTTCATCCGATTTCGCTCCAGCCTTACAAAGCGTTCACATGGGGCCGCGAGGATAGGGCTTCCAACCACTCCATGGGAGTTGCCATGAAAAAGCTCACTTACGCCATCGGCGCCGCGGCCCTGCTCTCGCTGGCTTCACTCAGCGCACCGGCGCAGGCCCAGACCGGCGGCCGCTTCATCCAGGCCCAGGTGTACGTGGTGCCCGCACCGCCGCCCCCGCCCCGCCACTACTACGCACCGCCGCCTCCGCGGCACTACTACGGCCCCGGCTACTACCACGGGCGCGACCGCTACGAGCACCGGCATCGCCACTGGGAAGAGCGCCGCTACGGCCGCCGGGACTACGACGGCGACGGCGTGCCCAACCGCTACGACCGCCGGCCCGAGAACCCCTACCGCTACTGATCGGCCGGGCGCATCGACCTGAAGCGGTTCAGGCCTGCGCCACGCGCTGCAGCAGGCCGCGCGTCGTGCGCGGCCAGCCCACGCGGCCGAACCAGGCACCGCCGGCAATCGCCGAGGCGATGACGATGCCGTACACCACCAGCGCCGCCCCCTGCGCCGCGAACACGCCGGCCAGTCCGCCGCCCCAGCGCAGGGCCAGCCAGCCGCCCACGCCGGCCACCGCGAGCCGCGCGATGTTGCCGAGCACCGGCCACAGCAGGCGCCCCGCGCCCTGCGAAGCGAAGTACAGCACCAGCCCCACGCCGAAGAAGCCGTAGAGCGGCCCCACCACGCGCAGGTAGTGCGCGCCGGTTTCGAGCATGGCGGCGTCGCTGCCGAACAGCAGCAGCCACGGCCGCGGGAACAGCGCCGCGGCAAGGCCGATGGTTTCGGTCAGCGCAAAGGCCAGCGCCGCGCCGGCCCAGGTGGCGCGCAGCGCGCGCTCCCGCTGCCCCGCGCCCATGCAGGTGCCGACCATCGCGACCAGCGGCGCGCCCAGCCCGAACACCAGCGGCACCAGCAGGTATTCGAGCCGCGACGCGGTGCCGTAGCCCGCCAGCGCGCCCGAGCCGAAGTGCCCGGTCAAGGCCGTGGCAATGCCGATCGAGAGGTTGGTGGCCACCGTCGATACCGCGCCCACCAGCCCGATGCGCAGGATGTCGCGGAACAGCGGCCAGCGCAGCTTCAGTGCGGCGAGCGTGGGACGCAGCAGGCTGCGCGGCGAGCGCAGGTAGACGATGAGCGCGACCGAACCCAGCAGGTAGTACAGCAGCAGCGCCATCGCGCCGCCCGCGATGCCCATGCCCGGCAGCGGACCCCAGCCGAAGATCAGGAGCGGCGATGCCGGAACGAGGAACACCACGCCCACCACCGTCACGTTCGCCGGCACCGCCATGTTGCCGGTGCCGCGGATGATGGCCGAGAGCGAATTGAAGAGCCACACCAGCACCGCGCCCGCGAACACCCAGTTCGAGTAGGTCAAGGCCGCATCGAGCGCCGCGCCGGTGCCGCCCATGAGGGTATAGAGCCAGCGCCCGCCACCCAGCAGCGCGAGCGAGAAGCACAGGCCGAAGCCGATCGCGATGGCCACCGCATGCCACACCAGCGCGTCGGCGTCGGCGCGGCGGCGCGCGCCCAGCGCACGGGCGATCGACGAGGCGATGCCACCGCCCATTGCGCCGCTCGATGTCATCTGCATCAGCATGACGATGGGAAACACCAGCGCCATGCCCGCGAGCGCATGGGTGCCCAGCTTGCCGACAAAGTAGGTTTCGATGAGTCCGACGGAGGCTTGCGCCACCATCACGAGCACGTTGGGCGCGGCCAGGCGCAGCAGCGTGGGCACGATCGGCGCCTCGAGCAGGCGGCGCGTGCGCGGGTCGAGGTCTGCGGACGTCGATGCAGCCATGGCGCCGCTCCCCTCAGGCGCGCGCCGGCGCGGCCGGCACGGCCGCAGCGGCAGCCTTTGCGGGACGGCGGATCGCCATCACGATCAGCGCGGCGACCAGGCAGGCCGCACCCGCCGCATACAGCGCCGGCGTGTAGGTGAGCAGAAGCGTGCGCGCAAAGCCCGCGCCGTAGGCCGCGGTGGCGGCGCCCAGCTGGTGCGCGGCAAAGACCCAGCCGAACACCAGGCCCACCTTCGCGGCGCCGAACTCGGCGCCCGCGAGCTTGACGGTCGGCGGCACGGTGGCGATCCAGTCCAGGCCGTAGAACATCGCGAACAGGCCAAGGCCATAGATCGTGAATTCCGAATGCGGCAGCCAGAAGAGCGACAGCCCGCGCAACCCGTAATACCAGAAGAGCAGCTTGCGGTTGTCGTAGCGGTCCGAGAGCCAGCCCGAAAGAATGGTGCCCACGAAGTCGAAGGCGCCCATCATCGCGAGCACCGAGGCCGCCGGCACCGCACCC
>NZ_JBFTPJ010000412.1:0-4898 GCF_056398445.1 Variovorax sp. 01T439_2 | reverse complement strand
ACATCGTCAAGCGCGAGGCCCACCAGGCGGCCGAGCGCGGACTCACGCCCGCCGACGCCTGCCGCTGGCCCTTCGCCAGCGCCGCCGGCCAAGCCTTCAAGAAGTTTTTCCACGAACACAAGGCCGCGCTCGCAGCGCTGGGCCAGGAGCCGAAATCATGAGCTGGATGATCACCGCCACCGGCGCCGAGTACCACCTGACGGGCGCCGCGTCGCTGACCGATGCCGGCCGCCCGGTGCACATCGAAGACATCGCGCACCAGATCGCCATCATCAATCGCTTTCACGGCGCAACGAAGCGCCCGTATAGCGTGGCGGAACACAGCCTGCTGTGCAGCGAGATCGCGCAGCGCATCGGCCTCTCGCTGGTCGCGCAGATGGCGGCGCTGCTGCACGACGGCCACGAGTGCTACACCAACGACCTGAGCAGCCCGGCCAAGGCCGCCGTGAACCTGCGCAGCGCCTTCAGCGGCGGCACGTATGCGTGGAATGTGTTCGAGACGGAGCACGCCAAGACAGTACGTGCCAAGTTCGGCCTGCAGACGGTGTTCGTCAACCACCGCGCCGGCCTGCGGCACATCGACCTGGTGGCGCTGGCCACCGAGCGCCGCGACCTCACGCTGTGGAACGCCGACACGCATGCCGGCTGGGATGTGCTCGGCGACAACGAAGAATCCCCAGCCCGGCGCATCGCACCGCTCGACTGGATACGGCTCGACACGCCCGAGCGCGAGGCCATGACGTGGAAGGACTGGCGCCAAGCATTCCGCGACCGCTTCGACGAACTGCAGTTCGGCATCGAAGTCGGCCACAGGAGCGCCGCATGAAGCGCGTCAGCCCCATCGACCGCTCGCCGCTGGCCCTGACGATCGACACGTCGTCCGTGCTGCGCGTGATCGTCGGCACGCCGCTGCTCGAGGGCGGCGCCATCGCCAACGGGCACGGCCAATCGGCCTCCATGGCGCTCGACCAGCTGCAGAACCGCGGCATGGTGCGCCCCCAGGCCGGCACGCGCCGCGACGGCACACCGATCACCCGCTACGTCGCCACGCGCAAGGGCGCGTCCGCACTGGACCGCTACGACGCGGCAATGCGCAAGAAGGGGCCGGGATTCATCGCGGCCAGCTCATTCGCGGGCGAACCGTACAAGTGCCCGGAGCTGGGGCGCACATGCCAGCGGCCCGGCGCGTATGACGCTTTCGCGCTGCCGAGCCTGTTTGGACAGAAGCGCGTGTTCCCGAAGGCGATCGCATGATAACGCCGCAATTCGTGCTTGCGCTCTCCGCGAAGCTGGTCATCGACCTGTTCGCGGGCGGCGGCGGAGCATCGACCGGCATCGAGCAAGCCATCGGCCGCCATGTGGACATTGCCGTCAACCACGACGCCGATGCCATTGGCATGCACGAGATCAACCATCCGCAGACGCAGCATTTCCGCGCCGATGTCTGGGAGGTCGACCCGCTGGCCGTCACGGAAGGGCGCCCGGTCGGCATCTTGCACGCCTCGCCCGACTGCACCGATCACAGCCAGGCCAAGGGCGGCCAGCCGCGTTCGAAGGCCATCCGTTCGCTCGCATGGGTCGTGCACCGTTGGGGCGGCAAGGTCCGGCCCGATGTCATCACGCTGGAGAACGTCGAGCAGATGCTGCAGTGGTCGCCGCTGATCGCCAAGCGCGACCCGGCGACCGGCCGCGTGGTGACGCTCGACGAACTGATCGACCCGGCGACGAAGCGCAAAACCTTCCGAGTCGCCGAGCCTGGCGAGCACGTGCCGCGGCACCGCCAATTCCTCGTGCCCGACAAGAAGCACCTCGGCCGCAACTGGAAGCATTTCGTCGAAGGCCTGCGCGCCATGGGCTACGCGGTGCAGTGGCGCGTGATCTGCAATGCGGACTACGGCGCGCACAGCACCCGCACGCGCCTCTACATGATCGCGCGCTGCGACGGCCTGCCGATCGTGTGGCCCGAGCGCACCCACGCCAAGAAGCCCACGGGCAAGCTCAAGGCGCACAGCCCGGCGGCGGATTGCATCGACTGGTCCATTCCAGGCCGCAGCATCTTCGGCCGCGACAAGGACCTGGTCGACGCCACCATGCGGCGGATCGCGTACGGCATCAATCGGTACGTGCTCGACAGCAAAGACCCGTTCATCGTGCCCGCGACGCTGATCCAGATGGGCTACGGCGAGCGCGAGGGTCAGGCGCCGCGCGTGCTCGACCTGCAGAAGCCGCTCGGCACCGTGGTGGCCGGCGGCGGCAAGTTCGGCCTCGCGTCCGCCACGCTGGTGCAGATGGGCCACGGCGAAGGCGCCCAGGGCGGCCGGCGCTGGAGCTATGGCGCCAATGACATCCGCGGCGCGCTGGGCGCGATCACGGCATCCGGCGGCGGCCAGGGCCTTGCCACGGCGTTCATGGTGCAGGCGAACGGCGGGTTCAACGACACGCCGGCGCGCGACATGCGGCGCTCGATGTCGACGGTGACCACCAGCGGCAGCCAGCAGCAACTGATCACGGCCGAGCTGCGCTACCAGCTGAACGAAGAAGACCAGGCCGGCGCGCTGCGCTGCGCCGCGTTCCTGATGCGCTATCACGGCACCGGCGGCCAGTGGTCCGATCTGCGGGAACCGATGACCACCGTCACGACCCGCGACCGGTTGGCGCTGGTGACGGTCTGGTACCGCGGCGAACCCTGGGTGATCGTCGACATTTGCCTGCGCATGCTGGTGCCGCGTGAGCTCTACAACGCCCAGGACTTCCCGCCGAACTACATCATCGATCGAACCGCGGCCGGGAAGGTGCTGACCAAGACGGCACAGGTTCGCATGTGCGGCAACTCAGTGAGTCCGCTGCCTATGCGCCACATCGTCGCGGCCAACTACAGCGACTTCGGGCGCGAGATGGAAAGGGCGGCAGCATGAACCGCGCCCAACGCCGCGCCACTCACCGCCGCACGAACATGCCGGCGCCGAACCCGACCACGTGGGCCGCCCCATGGACGAAGCACTCGGCGACGACATCCTGACCAAGCTGCACAGCGCCTTCGACGATCTGCGCAAGGGCAGCACCGACGACGACCTCTTCGACCGACTGGCCGCCGCCATCAATGTCGGCATCGTGCGCGCCGAGCAGATCGACGAGCTGTGCATCAGCCCGATGCTGGCCGCGCGCGATGCGCTGATCCGCTGCGACGACATCCGCGGCAAGCACGGGCGCTACGGCTTCGACGGCCTCGGCCTGCAGGCGATGGCCACCGGCCTCGAGGTCTATGAAGAAATGGTGCGCAACAGCACGCCGCAGCAGATGCGCGAGGCGATGACGGTTTCCATCGCGCGCATGCACCAGCAGGAGGCCGCAGCTCGTGCGCGCCCCACCCCCTCACCGGTCCCGCATTCCACCAACGCCTGAAAGGCATCCCATGCAACTTCACATCGCGCACGCGACGATCAACCTGCACTTGCCCCTGTCGGCGATTGGCGGTATCGAAGCATTCTCCGAACTGGCGGCCGAGCCTGCCCCGGCCACCACCAGCCAGACGCCGCCGGCGCACGGCGAATACTGGGCCGGCCAGGGCGGGCACTACATCTGCACGCAGCCCGCGCTGCTGGGCCTGCCGGCGCGGCATCTGGTCTTCGGCGCCATCGAGGCCGAAGACCTCGCCTTCGGCCCCTCGGTCGACGTGCCCGGCGCGAAGAGCCAGCTCGACGGCCGCGCCAACACCGCCGCCCTACTCACCGCGAGCCGCGAACATGCCGCCGCCAAGTGGGCCAGCGAGTACCAGGCCGACGGCCACAGCGATTTCCATCTGCCCAGCCGCATGGATCTGTTGATGGCCTACGTGTGCGCTCCCAGCCTCTTCAAGACGAGCGGCTGGTACTGGAGCAGCACGCAGACCTCGCGCGGCAGCGCCGTCGTCCAGGACTTCGAGTACGGCGACAGCGACTGGGGCGACAAGGACTACGAGCACAGGGTTCGTGCTTGCCGCTGGATTCACTTGAACGCTTGACACCTTCAACCCTTCACCTGCGCTGAGCGCAGGTTCGCGAGATTTTTTTTCGATCAACCACCGGAGCAAAGCATGCAAACCAATCCGATCACCCTCCCGGCCTTCGGCGCCACCATCCCGGGCCAGGGCGGCACGTTCGCCGCAATCCTGCGCGCACCACGCGTCGACGGCGCCGAGCAACCGCCCTATGCGCTGATCGTGTCCGATGCAGCCTCCGGCGAGATCCACAGCCAGTGGGGCGAGTACGGCAAAGACGTGTCCGGCGCGAACAGCCGCACCGACGGCCGCGGCAACACCGAAGCGATGGCCGACGCTGAGTGCCCCGCCGCGCTGCGCGTGCGCGAACTGCGTATCGACGGGCACGCCGATTGGTTCGTGCCGAGCCTTGGCGAACTCAACTCGGCCGCCGCCAACGTGCCCGAGCTGTTCAGCACCAAGGGCTGGCATTGGACCAGCACGCAGCTCTCGCGCAACCTCGCCTTCGTCCAGGACTTCGAGTACGGCCGCAGCTACTGGCTCGACAAGGACCTCGAGCACAGGGTTCGTGCTTGCCGCGCGATTCCACTTGACCTCTTGACCGCTTAACCCCTTCACCGGCGCTCGCGCCGGTTCGCGAAATTTTTTCACAAGGAAGAACGACCATGGAAACCGTCATCGACACCCTCACCCCTCCCGCCGCCGGCGAAATCTGGCCCAACCAGGGCGGCCGCTTCATCTGCACCGTCGCGGCGTCGGCCGGCCTGCCCGCACGCCACCTGGTGTTCGGCACGTCGGAAGCCGAAGACCTCGCCTTCGGCCCGTACCTCGACGTGCCCGGCGCGAAGAGCATGCTCGACGGCCGCGCCAACACCGCGGCGCTGCTGGCCTGCGGCAGCGAGCACCCCGCCGCCGTCTGGGC
>NZ_JBFTPJ010000411.1:0-5934 GCF_056398445.1 Variovorax sp. 01T439_2 | reverse complement strand
GTACTGCGCCGCAACGGGCTGGCCGCGCACCTGGCCGCGGCCGCGGTGGCGATCGTGCTCGTGACCTCCGCGCTTTCGGCGCTCGTGGCGCACCGTCGCGGCTGGCCGCAGCTCGGCCGCGCGACCTTGGCCACCTTGCCGGGCCTCGGCCTGATCGCCGTCCATGCCGTTGCGCTGGCAGCGCCACTGGTCTACGTGCCGTCGAGCGCGCTCGGCTGGATCGCCTGGCCGCTGGCGCTGCTGTGGCACCTGCGGCTGCTGCATGCGCAAAGGCGCTGGCTGGGCGCATCGGCGCTGGTGCCTTTCCACGTGGCGGGCTTCTGGTTCTTTGTGCTGCTCGCGGCGCGCGAGTGCCAGTGGCAGCTCGCGCGCATCGGCGCGGAATGGTCGAGCTGGCAATTGCTGGGCTGGGCCATCGTGCCCGCGGTGGCGCTGTGGATGCTGCGCTCGCGCGCGCTGCTGCAGCGCTGGCCGCTGGCCGAGTACCGCGCCGCCTACCTCGAAGTTGCGGCGATGCCGGTGGCGGCCTATCTGCTCGCCTGGACCTGGGTCACCAACGGCGCGAGCCCGGGCGACGCGGCGCCGCTGCCCTACGTGCCGCTCTTGAACCCGCTCGAACTCGCGCAGTGGCTGGTGCTGTTCGCGCTGGTGCTCTGGTGGCGCGCCTTGCCGCCGGCGTCGTTCGCGCGCGTGCAGCCCATGGTGGCGAAGGGCGTGCTCGGCCTCACCGGCCTGGCGCTCCTGACGGGCATGGTGCTGCGCAGCTGCCATCACTATGCGGGCGTCGAATGGCGTTTCGACGCGCTCTACGCCTCGTGGCTCACGCAGGCGGCGCTCTCGATCACCTGGGCCGTCTGCGGCGTGGCCGCGATGGTGCTCGGCCATGCACGCGGGGTGCGCACCCTGTGGGTCGGCGGCGCGGCGCTGCTTGGCGTTGTGGTGCTGAAACTGTTCTTTGTCGAGTTGGCGGACCGGGGCGGGTTGTTCCGCATCGTGTCGTTCATCGCGGTGGGCGCATTGCTGCTGCTGGTGGGCTATTTCGCGCCCGTGCCGCCAAAGAAGATCGAAAAGGAGAAAGATGTTGTGTTGCCCGAAGGAGGTGCAGCATGAAGCAGAACACGAAGCCGTCGCTTCTCCTGGCGGGTGTTCGCCTCGCCGTGGCCATGGCCATGGCCGCGGCCTGGTGTGGTGCGGCTGGCGCGCAGCCCGCCACCACCGCGCCCATTGCCCTGCAGGGCAGCGGGCCGTACTACCGGCTCACACTGCCGCTGGGCATCTACGGCCTGGCCGCGCGCAGCGACCTGCGCGACATCCGGGTGCGCAATGCCACCGGCAATGCCGTGCCCTACGCATGGCTGCGCGACGAGGCCGCGGYCCCGCGCTTCAGCTCGAAGGAGGTGCCGATCTTTGCGCTGCCCGCGAGTGCCGCAGATGCATCGGACGAGGCATCGCTGGGCTTCAGGGTGCGTCCCGACGGCTCGCTGGCGCTGGCCCGCAAGCCAGCGCGCCAGCAGGCCGAGGCGGCGCAGTGGCTGATCGATGCGAGCCAGCTCAAGGGCGGCCTGCTGCAGGCGCGCTTCGAGGTGGCGCCGGAGGCGCGCGGCCTGTTCGCCTTCAGGCTGGAGGCCAGCGACGACCTGCGGCACTGGCGGCCAGTTGGGGGCGAAGAACAGCTGGTGCGGCTTGCGCACGGCGGGCAGACCATCGAACGCCTCGCGGTCGAACTGGGCGGCGTGCATGCGCGCTTCCTGCGCCTGCGCTGGAGCGATCCGCAGAACGGCGCGCCGCTGACCGGCGTGGCAATCGACAGCGTGCAGGAGGCCGAACCCGCGGCGCCGCTCCAATGGTCCGGCGCGCTCAAGCCGGAGCGCTGCGGCGCCGACCATTGCGACTACGCACTGCCGCGCGGCCTGCCGGTGGAAGCGCTGCGCATCGACCTGGCCGACGTCAACACGCTGGCGCAGGTCGGCATCTCGGGCCTGCTCGCCGCCACGCCGACGGTCCCCGCCGATCCGGCGCCCGTGCCGCGCAATCCGCTGTATGCGCTGCGGCATCGGCAGCGCCCGCCTGTGGCGCCCACCGGCAGCGCGGGCGAGGTGCCGCTGCTCGACACCGTGGTGTACCGCCTTGCGCAAACGGGCGGCGAGGCGCGCTCGCCGGTGCTGGCGCTGGACGGCGCGCGCTACACGCACCTGCGGCTGCGCACCGCCGGACCGGTGAGCCTGCTGGGCGCGGCGCCGCCGTCGATTGTGGTGGGCGCCACGCCGCGCACGCTGGTGTTCCTGGCGCAAGGTGCCGCACCTTATTCGCTGGCCTGGAATGCCGTGCCGCCGAAGAACGCCGTGCAGGGCGGTCCGCCCGGCGCGGCGCTCGCGCTTGCCACCCTGCTGCCGGGCTACAGCGCGAACAAGCCGGTGGCGGCGGACGAGGCCACCGTCGTGCTGCCGCAGCCGCCGGTGGCCGCCGTCGATGCAGCAGTGGCCGCGGYGGCGCAATTGCCGGTGCCCACGCCGCCGGATCCGGCGCGCAAGTGGTGGCTGTGGGGCGCGCTGGGCATCGGCCTCTTGCTGCTGGCTGGCATGGCCTGGTCGCTGTTCGCGAGCCTGCGCAAGGACAAGGCCGCGGCCGATTGAGGAGGAGGCGGATCAGCTCGGATCGAAGCTGTCGCGGAAGGTGAACCAGGTGGAGCTCAGCGACATGGCCGCGAGCACCAGCGCCGATCCCACGATCAGCACGTTGCCGATGAGCGCCGCGCCGCCGGCCGCCGCGCCCACGCCGATCAGCACGGTGGCGATGAGCCCCATGCCGATGCCCGCGAGCAGGAACACGCCGAACCACGCCAGCACGAAGAGCGCGTAGGCGCCGAAGTTGCGGAACAGTGCCACCACGCTGAAGAAGATGCTCTTGACCGGCTCCACGCCGTGCCAGTGCACGAGCGCCGGGGCGTGCCACATTGCCAGCGAGAGCGGCAGGTTCAGGCACATGAGGAACATGCGCGCGACCTGGAAGTCGCTGCTCGCGATGGTCTCGGCCGAGGGCATGTCGTCGAGCAGGTAGGCGCGTGCCAGCTGTCCGCCGTCGATGAAGCTCGTGAGCAGCACCGCCACCACGAAATACGCCGCCGAGATCACGCCGAGCTTGACCAGCGAGCGCCACTCGGTGCGCATGGCGGCCGCCACCGCCACGAACATGGCCGAGCCGGTGGGCCGCTGCGCATGGCCGGCGGTGCCGGCACCCTCGGCGTTGTCGGTGTAGGCAATTGAAGTGGCCACCATCAGGCCCAGCGTCATGAAGGGCAGCAGGATCGGCGCCAGCACGCTGCCCACCAGCGGCAGCAGCGACACCGTCGAGATCAGCGCCATCAGCAGGAAGAACAGCGAGATGAAGGCGAGCGGCTGCCGCCAGAAGGTCTTGAGCCCGAGGCGGACCCATTCGGCGCCGGTTCGCGCCGGCACGATGTGGAGTTTCATTCTTGAAGGCTCAGGCGGGCAGCGGCTCGAGCGACTGCGCCATGGCATGCGGATGGGTGGCGCGCTCGCGCAGCACGCGCTCGAAGTGCGCCGGGTCGTGCGGCTTGAGCATGCTGGCTTCGCGCGGCAGGTGAAAGTCCCACAGCCGCGAAATCCAGAAGCGCAGCGCCGCGGCGCGCAGCATGGCGGGCAGCAGGGCGCGCTCGGACGCATTCAGCGGGCGCACGCTTTCATAGGCCGCGAGCAGCGCGTCGGCGCGTTCGGCGTCGTGCCGGCCCGTTGAAAGATCGATGGCCCAGTCGTTCAGGCACACGGCCAGGTCGAACAGCCAGGTGTCGGTGCCCGCGAAATAGAAGTCGAAAACGCCGGTGAGGCGCGGCGCTGCGCCGGCGTCTTCACCGGTGGCGAACATCACGTTGTCGCGGAACATGTCGGCATGCACCGGGCCGCGCGGCAGCGCCGCGTAGGCCGACGATTCGGCGATGTGGTTTTGATACGCGAGTTCGGCGCGCAGCAGCGCCGCCTGCGATTCGTCCACGTAGGGCAGCACCACCGGCACGGTGTCGTTCCACCATGCGAGGCCGCGCAGGTTCGGCTGGATGCGCGGAAAGTCGCGCGCGGCCAGGTGCATGCGCGCGAGCAGGGCGCCCAGCTCGGCGCAATGGGCCGTGCCCGGCGCCAGTTCGCTTCGGCCCGAGAGCCGCTGCACCAGCGCGGCCGGCTTGCCCGCCACCTTGAGCAGCAGTTCGCACGGGGGGTTGGCGGGAATCGTCAGCGCATGGCCCGAGGGCGGCTGGATGGCCGGATCGACCACCGGCTCGGGCACCGGCAGGCCGCGGCCCGCCAGGTGCTTCATCAGACAAAGGTAGTAGGGAAGCTGCTCGGCGCCGAGGCGCTCGAACAGCGTCAGCACGAACTCGCCGCTTTCGGCGGTCGCGAAGTAGTTGGTGTTCTCGATGCCGCCCTCGATGCCGCGCAGCTCGCGCAGGGGGCCGAGGCCCAGGCGCTGCACGAGCGCGTCCGCCTCGCCGAACTCGACTTCGGTAAAAACTGCCATGGCGGTGCTCAGCGTCTTGCTGCAGATGGAAGGCGCGGCACGGTCAGAACTTCATCACGTTCCAGACCCGGGCGCCATTGCCGTTCGAGTTGGCATCGCCGGAACCCGCACGCGCGCCTGGATCGTTGGGCCGCACCTCGTAGCCCGGCACATTGGCCTTGGGCTTCACGTTGATGCTCTGCGTGCGGCCGCCATAGCGCACCTCGTCGACCGAGGCGCCGCTGTCTTCCGTGTGGATGTGCTCGACCTTCTGGTTGCGGCGGCCCTCGGCCTGCTCCTGATTTTGTAGCGGCTCGGCCGGCGCGGGCGTACCAGGAGTGTGGGGCTAGGCATAGAGGGATTGTAGGCGCGGGGGCGCTTTCGGCGTGTCGGCGGGCGGCGCTTGCAGGCGTGGTTCGGGATGCCGGTCCGGGCACGGCAAAATGGCCCGATGACCGACAAGAAAACGCTGCTGCTCGTCGATGGCTCGAGCTATCTCTACCGCGCCTTCCACGCCATGCCCGACCTGCGGGCCGTGCCCGGCGACCCGAAGAGCCCGGCGACCGGCGCCATCCGCGGAATGATCAACATGATGACGGCGCTGCGCCGCGAGGTGCGCGCCGATTACGCGGCCTGCATCTTCGATGCGCCCGGCAAGACCTTCCGCGACGACCTGTATCCCGAATACAAGGCCAACCGCTCTCCCATGCCCGACGACCTGCGCAGCCAGATCGACCCCATCCACGAGGTGGTCAAGCTGATGGGCTGGCCGGTGCTGTGCGTGCCCGACATCGAGGCCGACGACGTGATCGGCACGCTCGCCAAGACCGCGGCGCAGCAGGGCATCGAGGTGATCGTGTCGAGCGGCGACAAGGACCTGAGCCAGCTGGTGGACGAGCACATCACCATCATCGACACGATGAACGGCAAGAAGCGCGACGTGGCGGGCGTCACGTCGGAGTTCGGCGTGCCGCCCAACCTGATGATCGACTACCAGACGCTGGTCGGCGATGCGGTCGACAACGTGCCCGGCGTCGAGAAAGTCGGCCCCAAGACAGCCGCCAAGTGGCTGCTCGAATACGGCTCGCTCGACGCGCTGATCGAGCGCGCCGCCGAGGTGAAGGGCCAGGCCGGCGAGAACCTGCGCAAGGCCATCGACAAGCTCCCGCTGAGCCGCCAGCTCGTCACCATCCGCACCGATTGCGACCTGGCTGCGCACGTCGCCGGCCTGCCTTCGCTCGAAGGCCTGCCGGTGGGCGCGCCGCAGACCGCCGAGCTCAAGCCTTTCTACGAGCGGTTCGGCTTCAAGAGCCTGGTCAAGTCGCTCGAGGCGCTGGAAGTGCCGCCCGAGCTGATCGAGGAAAACATCAAGAAGCAGATGGCCCGCGGCGCCGCCGCGAGCGCCGACCAGGGCGGCCTGTTCGACGA
>NZ_JBFTPJ010000410.1:0-4927 GCF_056398445.1 Variovorax sp. 01T439_2 | reverse complement strand
ATTCGGCACCGCTCAGCGCCACCATGACGCCGCTGTCGTCGATCAGGTGGCGCGCCACCGTGTCGACCTGCCATTCGCCGAAGCTCAGTTTCTGCGAGGGTTCGACCGCGCCCATGTTCGGCGGCAGCATGCGCGTGCGCCGCATCACGGCGCGCAGGCGCGCGAGCAGCTCGCGTGCGGAAAAAGGCTTGGCCAGGTAATCGTCGGCGCCCATCTCCAGGCCCAGGATGCGGTCGGCCTCCTCGCTGCGCGCGGTCAGCATCAGGATGGGCGTGGCCTTGTACTTGCCGGTGCGCAGGTCGCGGCACAGCGTGAGCCCGTCTTCGCCGGGCAGCATCAGGTCGAGGATGATCAGGTCGAACGGACCCGACTCTTCGAGCGCGGCGCGCATGTGGCGGCCGGTGGGCACCGCGACCACGCGCAAGCCGTTCTTCACCAGGTAGGTGGTGAGCAGTTCGCGGATTTCCCGGTCGTCGTCGACGATGAGGATGTGGTCGGAGGTCTTTGGCGTCATGGCGGTGAGCAAAAAAGGGTGGGTGCGGAAAGCGCTCCGCAGCCGCAATGTAGCCGCCCGGCCGCTTTGGGCCGGCGGTTTTGTATTCGCAAGTATCTGGCGCGGCGGGCGCCGTACACAGGCATACGCAATCCGCGCGGGCAGGGGGAAGGCGGCTCAACAATCCGTGCGTTCCCGAACCAACCCACCCCAAGGAAACCACCATGACCCRCATCGAAAAAGTTCTCTACACCGGCAAGACCCGCACCTCTTCGGGTGGCCGCGACGGCGAGGCGCGCAGCTCCGACGGCCGCCTGGACATCAAGCTCTCGTCGCCCGGCAGCGCCGGCAGGGGCACCAACCCGGAGCAGCTGTTCGCGGCCGGCTGGTCGGCCTGCTTCATCGGCGCCATGGGCAAGGCGGCAGGCAGGATGAAGGTCGCATTGCCGCCCGACCTGGCCGTCGATGCCGAAGTCGACCTGGGCACGGCGGGCAGCGAATACTTCCTGCAGGCGCGGCTGAACGTGAGCCTGCCGGGCCTGGACCGCGAAGTGGCGCAGGCCCTGACGGACGCGGCGCACCAGACCTGCCCCTATTCGAAGGCCACCCGCGGCAATATCGACGTTTCCATCCACCTGGTGTGAGCCAGCGGCGGCGTGCACGGCCGCGCCGCATGAACGAAGAAGAAGGTGTCCATGTCCACTCCCGCGAATCCTCCCGCGAACCTGGCCGGCGCTGTGCGCGGCTGGCGCCGGCTGCTGCCCGGCTCGCTGTTCTCCCGCGTGACGCTGATCATCGTGGTGGGCCTGGCGATTGCGCAGCTGCTCACCTTCGCGGCGATCCGCTACGAGCGGAACATGGCGCTGCGCGAGCTGATGATGATCGGCATCGAGCGCGACATCGCGAGCTCGGTCGCCATCCTCGACCGCCTGCCCGCGGCCGAGCGCGCCGGCTGGCTCGACCGGCTGGAGCGGCGCAACTACCGCTTCGTGCTGGGCGGCAGTGCAGAGGGCACCGAGCCCGGCTCGCTGCAGTCGCGGCAGTTTGCCGCGGCCATCGTCGACGTGATGCGCCCGTTCCAGGTCGTCAAGGTCGGCGAGGTGGCCTGGCCGCCCGAGGGCCTGCAGATCCAGGTGCGCCTGGGCGACGGGTCTTCCGTGGTCGTCCATGCAGTGCGCGTGGGCATGCCGGTGTCGGGCTGGGTGATGTGGCTGCTTGCGGCCCAACTGGTGGTGCTGGCCGTGTGCGCCTGGTATGCGGTACGGCTGGTGACGCGGCCGCTCGCGCAGCTTTCCGAGGCGGCCGACCGGCTCGGGCCCGACCTCAAGGGCCGCACGCTCGCGGAAGAGGGCCCCACCGAAGTGGCGCATGYGGCGCGCGCCTTCAACGCCATGCAGCAGCGCATTGCGGGCTACATGTCCGAGCGCGTCGAGATCCTCGCGGCCATCTCGCACGACCTGCAGACGCCCATCACGCGGATGCGGCTGCGCACCGACCTGATGGACGACGAGCACGACCGCGAGAAATTCCGCCAGGACCTCGACGCCATGCACTCGCTGGTGCGCGAAGGCGTGACCTACGCGCGCACGCTCCATGGCGCCGCGGAGCCGCCGCTGCGCATCGATGCCGACGCGCTGCTCGAGAGCATGGTGGCCGACTACGAAGACGTGGGCCAGCAGGTGCGGCTCGAAGGCAAGGCCGGCGCGCCGATCGTGAGCCGCCCGCATGCGCTGCGCCGCATCCTGATGAACCTGATCGACAACGCGCTCAAGTTCGGCAGCGAGGTGCGCCTGCGCGTGCATGCCGAAGAAGACGGCCGGCTGGTGCTGAGCGTGCTCGACAACGGCCCCGGCATTCCGCCGGACGAGCTCGACGCCGTGCTCAAGCCTTTCTACCGCGTCGAGAGCTCGCGCAACCGCAGCACCGGCGGCACCGGGCTGGGCCTGGCCATTGCGCACCAGCTGGCCATGGCCATGGGCGCCGAGCTCACGCTGAAGAACCGCACCGAAGGCGGGCTCGAGGCCCGGCTCGCGCTGGCCGCTCCGGCGCGCACCAACCTCCAGGACTGAATCATGCTCATCCTCTTCATTGCCTACCTGGGCGGGGTGCTCACCATCCTGAGCCCCTGCATCCTGCCGGTGCTGCCCTTCGTGTTTGCGCGCGCCGACCGGCCGTTTCGCTCGCACGGCCTGCCGATGCTGCTGGGCATGGCGCTGGCCTTTGCCGCCGTGGCCACGCTGGCGGCGGTGGGCGGCGGGTGGATCGTCACGCTCAACGAATACGGGCGCCTTGGCGCCATCGCGCTGCTCGCGCTGTTCGGCCTGACTTTGCTGTTCCCCGGCGTGGCCGAGCGCCTCGGCCGGCCGCTGGTGGCGCTGGGCGTCCGCATGTCCGAGCCGCGCGGCGGCGATGGCGCGGCACCTGCATCCGGGTTCTCGCCGCTGCTGCTGGGCGTGGGCACGGGCCTGCTCTGGGCGCCGTGCGCGGGGCCGATCCTCGGCCTGATCCTGACGGGCGCGGCGCTCAATGGCGCGAGCGTCGGCACCTCGCTGCTGCTGCTCGCCTATGCGGCCGGCGCCTGCACCTCGCTCGCGGCCGCGCTGCTGTTCGGCGGGCGGCTGCTCTGCGTCATGAAGCGTTCGCTGCATACCGGCGAATGGGTGCGGCGCGCCGCCGGCGCGGCCGTGCTGGTGGGCGTGGGCGCCATTGCGCTCGGGCTGGACACCGGCTTGCTCGCCCGCCTGTCGGTGGGCACCACGTCGGCGCTGGAGCAGGCGCTGGTGGACAGGATCAAGCCAGGCAAGCCGCAGCCGGAACCGGTCGCGCTGCGCGAAGACGCGGGCCTCCTGCGCGTGTCGGACAACCGCACGGCCCCGCCGCCCGCGCGCGAGCTCAGGGCCGAAGGTCGCTTTCCCTCCTTGGCCGGCGCCACCGAATGGATCAACTCCGCGCCGCTCGCGCCCGAGGCCCTGCGCGGCAAGGTGGTGCTGGTCGACTTCTGGACCTACTCGTGCATCAATTGCCTGCGCACGCTGCCCTACCTTCGTGCATGGGCCGAGAAGTACAAGGACGCGGGCCTGGTGGTCATCGGCGTGCATTCGCCGGAGTTCGCGTTCGAGAAGCAGCCGGCCAACGTGCGCAAGGCCGTCCAGGACCTGGGCATCGGCTTTCCGGTGGCGCTGGACAACGACTTCGCGATCTGGCGCGGCTTCGACAACCAGGCCTGGCCCGCGTTCTATTTCATCGACGCCGAGGGCCGCATCCGCCACCACCAGTTCGGCGAGAACCGCTACGACAAGGCCGAGCAGGTGATCCAGCAGCTGCTGGCCGAGGCAGGCCAGACCCGCATCGCCGCGGGGCTGGTGGCGCCGCTCGGTCAGGGTACCCAGGCCGCGCCCGGCGCCGAGCCGGCGCTCTCCGGCGAAACCTACCTGGGCCACGAGCGTGCGCACGGCTTTGCCTCGCCCGGGGGCATCGTGCGGGACCATGCGAAGGCCTACCAGCCCGCGGCCTCGGCGCTGCGCACCAACCAGTGGTCGCTGGCCGGCGACTGGACGGTGGAGGCCGAACGCGCCGTGCTGAACAGCGCCAACGGCCGCATCGCCTATCGCTTCCAGGCGCGCGACCTGCACCTGGTGCTGGGCCCGGCGGCCAACGGCAAGCCGGTGCGCTTCAGGGTGCTGGTGGATGGAAAGCCGCCGCTCGCGGACCACGGTTCCGACACCGACGCACAGGGCCACGGCGTGATCGATGCACAGAAGCTGTACCAGCTGGTGCGGCAGGCGGAGGGCAGCCGGGAGCGGCTGTTCGAGATCGAGTTTCTCGACGCCGGCGCGCAGGCCTACGCGTTCACTTTCGGTTGAGCGCTGACGCGGCTCGGGCGGGGGAGCGGGCGGCCGAGCCTGCCTGTCAGGCGGCCCAGGCGCTCAGCGAGAGCCGCCGCAGCATGTCGGTCTGGCGCGATTCCTCGGCATCCCGCAGGCTCTTGGCCGCGCGGGCCGCCACGTAGCTGACGTACAGCGTCTCGATGGCCTTGGCCCAGTCGTGCATCTTCTGGGACACCGCACCGGCCGAGGCATCCTCGGCCGGACAGGCGGGCACCTCGAAACCGGCTTTGCTGAGGATGGTGGCTTTCTGGAAGATGGTGAGCATGGGGCGGGCCTCCTGGCCTTTGGGTATGGGCATCAGGTTAGCGTTGGCGCAAGAGGCGTGCCATCCGCTGCATGACGTATGTGACTGTCGGTAAGCGAGCTTCCCGCTGCGCCGCGGCCGCGGTTTTCTAGGCCTTAAGCCTTAGGCCGGAATCGATTCGGCGTGCTGCCAGACCAGCGTGGCGGCCGCCAGGTCTTCGAGCGCGCTGCCCACGGCCTTGAAGACGGTGCGCTCTTCGCGGCCCGTGCGGCCCGCGCATTCGCCCCGGCAGAGTGCGGCCAG
>NZ_JBFTPJ010000409.1:0-4930 GCF_056398445.1 Variovorax sp. 01T439_2 | reverse complement strand
CGTTTCATCAGCGTGGTCACCAGCCTGGACGAGCTCGCGCGCGTCTACGAGGACACGCAGCCGAAGATCATGAACATCGACGAGGCGGCCACCTCCCCGCCGCTCGCACCGGGCGAAGGGCAGCCCGCCGCGCGCTACGCCTTCATGCGCCGCGTGCACTTCCGCGACGGCCGCGCCTACTGCGTCATCAACATCTACCTGGACGAGCGCATCTTCCGCAAGGCGCCCGAGAAGTTCCGCACCAGGACCGTGATCCCGCTGCTGATCGCGATGAAGAGCGTGAAGATCGCCGCGGCGCACCAGGTGCTGACCATCGGCACGGCCGACATGGAAGTGGCCGGGCTGCTGAAGCTGCCGATGAACGCGCCCGTGGCCGAGGTGCGCCGCATCTTCAAGGACGCGGAGGACACCGTGATCTACCTGGCCGACGTCACCTACCGCGGCGATGCCATCCGCGTCGAAATGAACCTGAAACCATGAAGCCGCTGCCCCTCTCCCCTGTCCACGTCGCGCGCATCGAGGCCTTCGTGTTCCGCTGCCCGATCGCCACGCCCGTGCGCACCTCCTTCGGCACCATGCATGACCGGCCGGCCGTCTTCGTGCGCGTGGAAGACCGCGACGGCGCCACCGGCTGGGGCGAGGTCTGGTGCAACTTTCCTTCCTGCGGCGCGGAGCACCGCGCGAAGCTCGTCGACACCGTGATGGCGCCGCTGCTGGCGAGCCGCGCCTTCGACGGCCCCGCCGAAGCCTTCGACTGGCTGACGCAGCGCACCGCCGTGCTCGCGATCCAGTCGGGCGAGCCGGGCCCCATGGCGCAGGTGATCGCGGGCATCGACCTGGCGCTGTGGGACCTGTGCGCACGGCGCGCCGGCCAGCCGCTGTGGCGCTACCTGGGCGGCGCGCACGACGGCGTGGGCGTCTATGCCAGCGGCATCAATCCCGATCGGCCGCAGGACCTGGCGGCGGCGCGGCTCGCCGAAGGCTACCGCGCGTTCAAGCTCAAGATCGGCTTCGGCCGCGAGCGCGACCTGGCGAACCTCGCCGCGATGCGCGAGGTGCTGGGCCCCGGCCTGCCGCTCATGACCGACGCCAACCAGGCCTGGAGCCTCGACGAAGCCCGCGCCATGGCGCCGCAGCTGGAGGCCTTCAACCTCGGGTGGCTCGAAGAGCCGCTGCGCGCCGACCGGCCCTGGCACGAGTGGCAGCAGCTGTCGCAGGCCACGGGCATTCCGCTCGCGGCCGGCGAGAACATCGCGGGCCCGGCGGCCTTCGATGCCGCCATTGCGCAAGGCGTGCTCTCGGTGCTGCAGCCCGACAGCGCCAAGTGGGGCGGCATCTCGGGCTGCAGGCCCGTCATCGCACGCGGCCAGGCCGCGGGCCTGCGCTACTGTCCGCACTACCTCGGCGGCGGCATCGGTCTGCTGCATTCGGCCCATCTGCTGGCCGCGGCCGGCGGTGGCGGCATCCTCGAGATCGACGCCAATCCCAACCCGCTGCGCACCGCGCTCGCGCCGGCGCTGTCGCGCGTGACGGAAGGCCGCTGCAGCCTGGGCGAGCAGCCGGGCATCGGCGTGGCGCCCGACCTGAACGCGGTGGCGCAGCTGGCGGCGGCGGGCTGCTGACTCAGTCGGTGCGGCTGGCCGGCAGCACGACGGTCATCAGCAGCCTGGCATCTTCCAGCGCATGCAGGCCGTGCGGCACGCCGCCCGCCAGGTACATGACCTGATCGGCCTCGAGCAGCTTCACGTCGCCGTCCAGCTGCACCTCGACCTTGCCGCGCATGCACTGCAAGGTCATCGAGGTCGAGACCGCATGCGACGGAACCCGCTTGCCGGCCGGCAGCACCAGCCACATGAGCTCGATGTCGCGGGCCTTCAGCAGTGCGCAGGTTTCGGTCGCCTGCCCGTCGAGTGCGCCGAGGTTCACGACCTGGCCAGAGGATGCGTGCGTGAGTGCCATGCGGGCAGTGTGGCAAGGCGCGCGGGCGCTGTCCAGAGGGCCGTTCTCCGGCGCAGCGCCTGCCGATTTCGCCGTGGAGACTGGTTGCCTCGACCGCGACCGTGAAGCCCGCGGCGAACTCGGTGCTCGGACTGGACATCGGCACGCGGCGCGCTAAACTGTCCATGTTAGCTACTTTGCAGGATCGGGCAATGATTACCGTCACCTCTGTCGAGGCACAAAACAAGTTTGGGCAGCTCCTGGACACAGCGCAACGCGAGCCAGTCATCATCACGCGTCACGGGCGCCCCGCGGCCTACATGATCTCGCCTCAAGAGATGAAAGAGTTTCAGGAGGCGCGTGCACGCAGCGGCCAAGGCAAATCTGCGCGCGACTGGGCCACGGCAAGCGCACAGGCCTGGAATGAGTTCGACACCAGGTTCGGTTCGTTCGCGGACGAGCACTCGACGCTCTGAACCAGTGGCGCAATTCGACGTTCATCGCAACAAAGGGAGCCAAAAGGAAAGCATTCCCTTTGTGGTGGTCATCCAGTCTGCGCGATTCGATGCCTATCGCCGCAGAGTGGTTGTTCCCTTGGTCTTGCGCCAGCACGCCCCTGGCTCATCGGTTTCCGGCTCCCGGATGAATCCCATCTTCCGCGTGGGTGGTGTCGAAGTCGTCCTCAATCCATTGCAGGTGGTATCCGTGGCAACCGATCAACTCGGTGCCGTGGTCGACTCTCTTGCGGAGCATGGGCAACAGATCATTGATGCGATGGACGAGTTGATGACCCGAGCCTGGGGATAGCAGAACAAAGCGCGTTCGAGGAGCTTCGGTCACTGGCGACCGGCATCGGCGACGACATCCGCAGGGTTTCAGTACAACTCGACGGTCTGTCGCAGCAAGCCTGATGGCTCGGCACTCGGCCCGACGAGGACCTCGACTTCGCCCGGCTCGAACACGGGCTGCAGGTCCGGCCCGAGGTAGCGCAACGCGGCCGCCGGCAACGCCAGATTCATCGAGCCAACGTCGCCCGGCTTCAAGCGCAGCTTTGCATAGCCCTTGAGCTCCAGCAGCGGACGGGTGACGCGGCTCAGCTTGTGGCGAACGAACAGGAAGACCGTCTCTTCGGCCTCGCGCGCGCCGACGTTGCGCAGGCTGACGTTGATCTTGAGCGTGTCGCCCTCGCGCACGCGCCGCGGCTCGACCTGGAGCTCGCCATAGTCGAACCGGCCATAGGTCAGGCCATGGCCGAAGTCATACAGCGGCGTGTTGGCCACGTCCAGGTACTTGCTCGTGAAGTGGTCGGCGGGATTCATCGGCCGGCCGGTGGGACGCTGGCCGAAATGGATCGGCACCTGCCCAAGAACGCGCGGCCAGCTCATCGGCGTGCGGCCGCTGGGCGACACCCGGCCCGTGAGCACGTCGGCAATCGCATGGCCGGCCTCGACGCCGAGGAACCACGCAGCGAGCAGCGCATCGGCGTTTTCAGCCAGCCAGGGCACGACGAGCGGGCGGCCCGAGAACAAGATGGCGACGACCGGGATGCCGAGCGCGCGGGCGCGCGCCGTCACCGCTTCGGCCAGCGCCTGTTGCCGGCCCGGAAGCGCGGGCGTGGCACGGCTCGCCGCCTCGCCGCTCATGGTGGCGCGCTCGCCCAGGCACAGCACGACCGCATCGGCGCCGTCGCACATCAGGGTGGCGGCTTCGATGCCGCTGTCGTCGCCGCCCTCGATGGCGACGCCGGGCGCATGGCGCATGTCGGTCTGCGGCAGCGCGGCGCGCAGGCCGGCCAGCACGCTGACGGCCGGCTCGTGTTCGCCGGCGCCCCACCACGGGCCTTTCATCTCGGTGCTTGCATCGGCCAGCGGGCCGATGACACACAGTGCCTTCGGTGCCACAGGCAAGGGCAGCGTGTCCCGCTCGTTCTTCAGCAGGACGATGGCCTTGCACGCGGCGTCGCGCGCCACCGTGTGCCGTTCGGCAACGGCTGCCGCGGGTTCCGGCGTTGCGCCGCGGCGGTAGGGGTCGTCGAACAGGCCGAGCTGCTCCTTGAGCCGCAGCACGCGGCGCACGCTTGCGTCGATCTCGTCGATCGTCACCCGGCCCTGTTCGAGCGCGATCGGCAGGCCCTTGCGATAGGCGTCGGCCATCATGTCGATGTCGACGCCGGCCTTCAGCGCCAGTACCGCGGCATCGACGAGATCGGCCGCGACGCCGTGCTTGATCAGCTCCGCGATCGCGTTGTAGTCGCTGACGATGACGCCGTCCCAGCCCATCTCGCCGCGCAGCCAGTCGCGCAGCAAGGGGATGTGCGCTGTCATCGGCACGCCGTTGAGATCGGTGAACGCGGGCATCAGCGTTGCGACGCCGGCGCGCACCGCTGCTTCGAAGCCCGGCAGATGCACCTCGCGCAGGGTGCGCTCGGAGATGTCCACCGCGGCGTACTCCCGGCCCGCGGTGACTGCGCCGTAGGCGACGAAATGCTTCGCGCAGGCGGCCAGCGATTCGGCCGACGACAGGTCGGCGCCCTGGAAACCGCGCACCTTGGCCTCTGCGATGCGCGCGTTCAGCCAGGGGTCTTCGCCGGGGCCTTCCGCGGTGCGGCCCCAGCGCGGATCGCGCGATACGTCGAGCATCGGCGCGAAGGTCATTGCCAGGCCCTCGGCCGCGCCTTCGCGCGCGGCCTCGCGCGCGGTGCGCTCCCAGAGGTCTTCGTCGAAGCTGCCGGCCTCCGCGAGCGGAATCGGAAAGAGCGTGCGATGGCCGTGGATGATGTCCAGGCCGATCAAGAGCGGAATGCCAAGCCGCGACTTCTCGATGGCCAGCCGCTGCATCTCGTGCGTGGGGCCGGCGCCGACCATGTTCAGCAGATTGCCGACGCTGCCGTCGATGATCGACTGCGTGGAGTCCCCCGCGAGCACCGGTCCGGTGACCGTGTAGCTGGAGGCGGTCATCGTCAGTTGACCCAGCTTTTCGGCCAGCGTCATCC
>NZ_JBFTPJ010000408.1:0-4948 GCF_056398445.1 Variovorax sp. 01T439_2 | reverse complement strand
GCCGAAGTCCGCACGCCCAGCTTTCCCAAGACCACCTTCACCGTCGGCACCGTCGGCGGCGGCACCTCGGTGAACACCATTGCGCCCGATGCCCGCATGGCCATCGACATCCGCTCGGACGACATGGCGTCGCTGCTGGAGACCGAAAAGAAGATCCTCGCGGCCATCGACGAAGCGGTGGCCGAGGAGAACAAGCGCTGGAACGTGGCGACGCTGAGCGCCAGCAACAAGCTGATCGGCGACCGGCCGGGCGGGCGCACGCCGTCCGATTCGGTGATCGTGGAAGCGGCTGTGCRCTCGAACACCGCCTTCGGCCACAAGACGCTGCTGCGCGGCGGCAGCACCGACGCCAACGTGCCGATGTCGTACGGCATCCCGGCCATCATCATCGGCGGGGGCGGAAAGTCGACCGGCTTCCATGCCCTGAGCGAAGCGATCGACGTGACAGATGCCTGGAAAGGCGCGCAGAATTCGCTGGTGACAGTGCTGGGTCTGGTCGGCGTGCAAGGGGTAAGCCCCGCATTGCTGCCCAAACGCGCACCGCGTCCCAGGTAATTTGTCACGCTGCGGGCGGAAAAGTAAACAAGCTTGTTCGCCCACGGGCTCTTCGGCTGGGAAAATGCCAGCGGTTCTGTCACACACCAAGGAAACGTCCATGGGAATGCTCGATTCGGTACTCGGCCAGGTTCTCGGGGGCGCCGCCCAACAGCAGCAGCCGCAAGGCGGCGGCATCGGCGGGCTGGGAGACCTGGGGGGGCTTGCCGGCGCGCTGGGCGGCCTGCTGGCCAACAACGGCGGCGCGGGTGGCCTGGGAGGGCTGGTCTCGAAATTCGAGCAGGCCGGCATGGGCGACGTGATCGGCTCCTGGATCGGCAAGGGCGAAAACCAGCCCGTGTCCGGCGGCCAACTGGAGAACGCGCTGGGCAGCRACACCATCGCCAGCATCGCCTCCAAGCTCGGCATCAATGCGCAAACGCTGCTGCCCATGCTGGCCACCATGCTGCCGGCCCTGATCGACCAGCTCACGCCGCACGGCAAGGTGCCGGAGCAGGGCCTGGACAACCCGAACGACCTGCTGGYTACGCTCGGCGGCCTGCTGCAGAACAGGCAGCCTTGAGCGAACTGTTTGCTCATCGGAAATTCCGGCGCCCGCGAGGGCGCTTTTTTTTGGTCCGCCGCAGTTCGGCTGGCGCATCCGGGGCGATTCGCGTAGAACCGCAGCCTTCCATGCCGCAACGCGCCTTCGCCGCCATTTTTCCATGAACCGCAACCTCTGGCTGCTCGCCATCTGCCAGGGCCTGTTCCTGACCAACAACGTCACCTTCATCGCCATCAACGGGCTGGTGGGCCTGAGCATCGCGCCGCGCGGCTGGATGGCCACGCTGCCGGTCATGGGCTACGTGGTGGGCGRTGCGCTCWCCACCGGGCTGGTGGCGCGCACGCAGCAGCGCTTCGGGCGGCGCGGGTCGTTCCAGATCGGGCTGGCGGTGGGGCTGGGCTCGGCCTTGCTGTGCGCGTTCGCGGCCATCTCGAAGAACTTCTGGCTCCTGTGCCTTGCCACGGTGGTGGCGGGCTACTACAACGCCAACGCGAACCTCTATCGCTTCGCGGCCGCCGAACTCGCGGCCCCGGCCTGGCGCGAGAAGGCGGTGTCGCTGGTGATGGCCGGCGGGTTGATCGGCGCGGTGGCGGGGCCCAACCTGGCGGCCGCCACGCGCGAGGCGTTCGCGGTGCCGTTCGCGGGCGCCTACATCGCGCTGGCGGCGGTGGCGCTGCTGTCGATGGCGGTCATGCGCTTCATCGAGTTTCCCGCCACGCTCACGCGCCAGGAGGCGCTGGGCGGACGGCCGCTGTCGCAGATCGTGCGCCAGCCGGTGTTCATCGTGGCGGCCGCGGCAGGCGCGCTGGGCTTTGGCGTGATGAACCTGCTGATGGCCGCCACGCCCATTGCCATGCAGATCTGCAGCCTGCCTTTTTCCGATGCCGCGCTGGTGCTCGAATGGCATGTGATCGGCATGTTCGCGCCGGGCTTCTTCACCGGCCACCTGATCCGCCGCTTCGGCGCGCTGCCGGTGATGGGCGTGGGGCTTGCGCTCAACTTCGGCTGCATCGCCGTTGCGCTGTCGGGCGTGGAGCTGCAGCACTTCCTCGTGGCGCTGTGCCTCTTGGGCGTGGGATGGAATTTCCTGTTCACGGGCAGCACCACGCTCTCGCTCACGGCCTACACCCCGCAAGAGCGCGACCGGGCGCAGGGCGCGCTCAATTTCTGCGTGTTCGCGACGCTCGCGCTGACTTCGTTTGCCTCGGGCGTGCTGGTCACGACGCAGGGCTGGCAGCTGCTGAACTACGGCTCGCTGGTGCCGGTGGCGCTCACGGGCGCAGCGCTGCTGTGGCTTGCGCAGACGCGCCGGCGCGAGGCGGCGGCTGCGAGCGCCTGAAACGCTTCTTCCTTCGTCAGTCCGGCGGAAAGCGCTTGCCGAGCCAGCGCTGCAGCGCGGCGAACACGGGTTCGGCCTCGAGCTCGTTGAATATCTCGTGGTACAGCGTTTCGAAGCACTGCGCTTCGACCATGCCGCCGGGCGCCGCGGCGGCCGCGAAGGCGCGGCTCGCGGCCGGCAGCACCAGCCGGTCGTCGCCCGCATACAGCAGCAGGGTCGGCACCGGCCAATTCGCCGCGGCCTGCTGCACCACCGCCCCTTCGTGCGCCAGAAAGCGCGCGAGCCGGCCGCCGATGCGATCGTGCGTGAGCGGGTCGTCGCGGTAGGCCTGCACCACGGCCCGGTCGTGCGAAAGAAAGTTGTCGTCCAGGCCGTTGCCGACGCGCAGCCCGGGCGCAATGCGCGGCAGCACCGCGAGCAGCGCCTTCTGGAATCCGCTCAGGCCCGGGTCGAGCCCCGGCGAAGACAGCACCAGGCCGTCGACCGGCCGCACACCGCGTGCCACCAGGCTGGCAGCGACCAGCCCGCCCAGGCTGTGGCCGAGCAGCAGCAGCGGCAAGCCGGGGTTCCCGCGGCGCGCATCGTCGATGACCAGCGCGAGGTCTTCGACCAGCCGCAGCTCGCGGGGCAATGCGCCGCGCGCGCCGGACGATCCGCCGTGGCCATGGTGGTCGTGGGTCCACACCGCGAAGCCCCATGCATGCAGGCGCGCCGCGAGCTGGTGATAGCGCCCGGCATGCTCGCCGAGGCCATGCACCAGCACGACGACGCCGCGCGATGCGCCGGCCGCCGGAAGGCGGCGCAGCAGCAGCGTTTCGCCGTCCGGCGTGGGCAGCGAAACCCGCTGCGGCAAAGGCAGCGGCGCCGGCGCCGCCGGGCTCAAGCGGCTGCCGGCTCCGCGGTGGCGGCGCGGTGCGCCGCCGGCAGGGCCGCAATCACCTCGGCCACCGCGGCCGTGAGCTTCTTGGCGTAGGGCACGTGCAGGAATTCATTCGGGCCGTGGGCATTGCTCTTCGGACCCAGCACGCCGCAGACCATCATCTGCGCCTTGGGAAAGCCGGCGCTCAGCATGTTCATCAGCGGGATCGTGCCGCCCTGGCCGATGTAGCCGCAGGATGCGCCGAAATGCGCCTGCGAGGCCTTGTTGAGCGCATCCTCGAACCACGGCGTGATCGTCGGCGCATTCCAGCCGGTGGCACCGCCGCCGCTTTCGAAGGTCACGCGCGCCTGGTAGGGCGCGTTGTCCTCGAGCAGCGCCTTCAGCTGCTGCACCGACTCGGCCGCGTCGACCAGCGGCGGCAGGCGCAGCGACAGCTTGAAGGCGGTGTAGGGGCGCAGCACGTTGCCCGCGTCCTTCAGCGCCGGAAAGCCTTCGGCGCCGGTCACCGACAGCGTGGGCTTCCAGGTACGGTTGAGCAGCGCCTCGACCGGATCGGTGGTGGTCGGCAGCGCGAACATGGTCGAGCCGCCGCAGTCGTAGTGGGCCCACGGAAAGCGCTTGTAGACCTCGTCGCCCAGGATCGCCGCGGTGGCCCTGGCCTGCGCCAGCCGGTCGGCCGGCACTTCGCAGTGGAAGCTCGCGGGCAGCAGCCGTCCGGTGGCGCTGTCCTCGAGGCGGTCGAGCACCTGCCGCATGATCCGGAAGCTCGAGGGCACGAGGCCCGAGGCGTCGCCCGAGTGGATGCCTTCGGTCAGCACCTCGACCTTGAGCGTGCCGCTGGCCATGCCGCGCAGCGAGGTGGTGAGCCACAGCTGGTCGTAGTTGCCGGCGCCGGAGTCCAGGCAGATCACCAGCTCGACGTTGCCCAGCCGCGGGCGCAATGCATCGACGTACGGCAGCAGGTCGTAGGAGCCGCTTTCCTCGCAGGTCTCGATCAGCCCGACGATGCGCGGATGCGCCGCGCCCTGGTTCTTGAGCGCCTGCAGCGCGGCGATGCTGGCATAGACCGCATAGCCGTCGTCGGCGCCGCCGCGGCCGTAGAGCAGGCCGTTCTCGTACTTGGGCGTCCAGGGGCCGAGGTCGTTGCGCCAGCCGGTGAATTCGGGCTGCTTGTCGAGGTGGCCGTACATCAGCACGGTCTCGCCCATATCGGTGCCGCTGGCGGCCACTTCGAAGAACAGCACCGGCGTGCGGCCTTCCAGGCGCACGATCTCGAGCTTCAGGCCCTCGACCTTCTGCGCCTCGACCCAGGCCGCCGCATTGCGCAGCACGGTCTCCAGGTAGCCGTGGGCCGACCAGTCCTTGTCGAAGCCGGGCGACTTGGCAGGGATGGCGATGTAGTCGGTGAGCTGCTTGAGGATGTCGCCGTCCCATTGGGCGCTGACATCGGACAGGGCACGCTCGGCATCGAGCAGGCCGGCGGGCATTTCGCGGTGCAAGGGGGCGTTCATCGGGTTCTCCGCGGCTAAGGAAAAAATCGCATTTTGCGCCCTTGGGCGAGCGCGCGTAGAGTGCGGCGATCTCAACCCGGAGCGCAATGTGAGCAAGGCAGCATCGACTCGGATCAAGG
>NZ_JBFTPJ010000407.1:0-4948 GCF_056398445.1 Variovorax sp. 01T439_2 | reverse complement strand
GCTCAACAACCCCGACGCGCGCGTGGCGCGCAACCTCGTCTCGCTGTTCAACCCGGTGCTCTACCCGGGCGTGGGCGAGGTGCTGCGCATCACGCAGCAGGAGCTGGCCTATCTGGTCGGCCTGTCGCGCCAGCGCGTGAACGAGGCGCTCAACGGCCTGTCGGCAGAGGGGTTGATCCGGGTGGAGTACGGTGGGCTGCGCGTGCTCGACCTGCCGGGCCTGCGCGCGAGCGCGATGTCGAACAAGAAGAACAGCAGCAACAGCCGCTCACCCGAAACGGAAACCCCATGACCCTCGAAGACCAGCTCCAGATCGTGCCCGCGGATGCGCAGGCCGCCTTCATTCCGCCGCCCGAGGCGCCAGCAAAGGCCAAGGCCGCAGACACCGGCCCGACGCTCGAGGGAGCCATCGCGCGCAACGAGGCGCTCACCGAGAAGATCGACGCGCTCGATGCGGTGCTGGCCAAGCCGCTCGCCGAGATCCTTGCCGAGCGCGAGAAGGCCGACGAGGCCGCGCTCGCCTGGGACCGCTTCGGCGCAATGTGGATGCTCTCGCAGCGCGCCATGCGCCGCGTGGCGCTCGACCTGGCCGCGCAGCTCGGCCTGAGCGAGGAAGAGGTCGTGGCGCGTGCAATGACCCATGCCAACGCGGTGCTCAACGGGGCCGACGAGGTCGACCTTGGCGGCACCATCGCGCCGGCGCAGCTGCAGCACATCGCGCGGCACCGCAACTTCCTGCGCAACCAGTTCCGCACCGGCTGAGCCCGGGGCCTCCCTATACCGCTTAACCTCGCGCCTTCGTTCCAGAAAGACTCTTTTCCCGATGACCGCTTCTTCCCACCTCACCCTCATCACCGGCGCCTCGCGCGGCCTGGGCCGCGCCATGGCCGAACAGCTGCTGCAGGCCGGCCACACGGTGCTCGGCATTTCGCGCAGGCAGGAGCCGCAGCTTGCGCAAGCCGCGCAACAGGCCGGCGCAGAACTCATCCAGTGGGAGCAGGACCTGTCCGATCCGGTGGCCGCATCGGCCCGCCTCTCGGCCTGGCTCAAGACGCTCGACGGCCAGCGCTTCGACAGCGTGACCCTGATCAACAACGCCGGCACCGTCGGCAACCCCGCACCGCTCGCGAGCGCGGTCGGCGCCGAGCTGTCGCAGGCGCTGCGCATCGGCCTCGAAGCGCCGATGCTGCTGACGGCCGCGTTCCTGGGCGCCACGCGCGAATGGCGCGGCGCGCGCAAGGTGCTCAACATCTCCTCGGGCCTGGGGCGCAATGCCATGGGCAGCCAGGCGCCGTACTGCGCGGCCAAGGCCGGCATGGACCACTTCTCGCGCGCCGTGGCGCTCGAGGAGGCTGCCGCACCGAACGGCGCGCGCATCGTCTCGCTCGCGCCCGGCATCATCGACACCGACATGCAGGTGCAGCTGCGCGGCGCATCGGACGAGAAGTTTCCGGACCGCACGCGCTTCGTGAGCATGAAGGAGGAAGGCCGCCTCGACAGCCCGGCCGCCGCCGCGGCCAAGGTGCTCAAGTACCTGGCGCGCGAAGACTTCGGCCGCAACCCCGTGGCCGACGTGCGCGACCCGGCCTGAGCGCCGGCAAGGAGAGCACACCATGGCCACAGCAAAGTCGATCGATACCGGCGACTACAAGCTCTTTCCGTCGCCGAGGAACGTGCACCGCGTCATCTTCGAGCACCAGGTCTTCGTGCCGTATCCCTACGCGCTGATCGTGATGGACGAGTTCTACTTCAAAGGCCGCTACAGCCTGTTCTCCGCCTGCCGCCTGAGCGACGGCAAGATGGGCCAGGTGGCGACCTTCGAGCTGGCATCGGACGTCGACATCTTCAACAAGAAGTTCACGCCGGACTGATCCGGCGCTACAGCAAGAACCTGTCGCGCTGCGCCTGCGCGCACTCGCCCATCACGGCCAGCGCACGCTCCACCGTCGGTGTGCCGAGCACGAAGGGGTTCGCCGCCGGCGCAGGCTGCTGCCGCAGGGCGGCGAGCTTGGCCTGCGAGCCGTCGATGTTCGAATGGTTCGACAGCAGCACGTCGATGCGCTGGCTCTGCGCGATCGCACCCATGCGCTGCGTGGCGCCGATGTAGGCGTCCAGCCGCGGCACGTCCTTGCCGAAGTTGAAGCCGGTGCCGCCCCAGAGCATTGCGCGGTGCTTGCGCCCGCCCGCGCTCACGTCGAACACCGGAGAGATCGTGCCCATGGTGTGGCCCGGCGTGAGGTACAGCGTGACGCTGGTGTCGCCGAGCGTGATGCGGTCGCCGTCCTTCACCGAGATGTCGCGCTTGGGCGGCGCGCCCCAGATCGGCGTCGCAAATTCGAGCCTGGTCTCGGTCATGGTCCAGTCGGCCTCGCTCATCACCACGCGTGCGCGGTACTTCTGCGCGAGGTAGCTGGCGCCGCCGTAGTGGTCGCCGTGGCCATGCGTCACGATCACGTACTTGATCTGCGCCGGGTCGAGCCCCAGCCTGCGCATGCCGCCTTCGATCAGCGCCGCGGCCTCGGCCTGGGTGTTGAGTGCGTCGATCAGGATGATGCCCTGCGAGGTCTTGATCGCCCAGGCGCTGACCCAGTCGGCACCCACGAAGTACAGGTTGTCGAAGGCCTGGCCCGGCGGCGGCGCGGGCCGGTTGATGAAGCCCGTGAGGCTCCTGTCGAGCGCGTCCTGCGGCGGCCGGGCGGCAGGCGCGGGCTGGCACAGGGTCAGCAGGGCCTTGAGGTCGGTGCCGGCTGCGCGCGTGGCGGTCGCCACATGGGCCGCCACGCTGGCCTCGGACGGCGCGGCGGGCAGCCCTGCGGTGGTGCCGGCCGGCGTCTGCGCGCAGCCCTGCACCAGGGCGGCCACCGCTGCCAGGGTGGTGGCCTTCAGCAGGAGGGTGTTGTTCTTCGAACTCTTGCGCTGTGCTGCCATCGGTGTCTCCGTGCCGTCGCTGCGGCCTGTGGTGGAGACGCCATTGTGCGGCGGCCGCGCTTATTCGATGGTCGCGCCCGAGGCTTGCACGATGCCCTTCCACTTCTCGTAGTCGGTCTTCAGCAGCGACTGGAACTGTTCGGGCGTCATGCTCTGCGGCTCGGCGCCCTGCGCGATGATGGCGGCCTTCATTTCGGGCGTGGCCAGCAGCTTGTTGACTTCGGTATTCAGCGTGGCGATCACGTCCTTCGGCGTCTTGGCGGGCACGAAGAGGCCGTACCAGGTGGACACGTCGAAGCCCTTGTAGCCGAGCTCGGCCACGGTGGGCGTCTCGGGCAGCGAGGTGCTGCGCTTGGCCGAGGTCACGGCCAGCGGGCGCAGCTTGCCCGCCTTGATCTGCGCCAGCGCCGAGGGCACCGACGACACCATCAGGTCGACGTTGCCCGCGAGCACGTCCATCATCGCCGCGTTGGAGCCCTTGTAGGGCACGTGGCGCATCTTGATCTGGGCGGCGCCGTTGAAGATCTCGCCGGCCAGGTGGATGGTGGTGCCGTTGCCGGGCGAGCCGTAGGTGACGGTGTCGGGCGCCGCGCGCGCGGCTTTCACCACGTCGTCGAGCGTCTTGAACTTCGAGTTGGCCTGCGTGACGATCACCACCGGCGTGTAGGCCACGTGCGCCACGGCCGTGAGGTCCTTCACCGGGTTGTAGCTCAGGTTCTTGTAGAGCCAGGGCGCGACGACCATGTTGTCCTTCTGGCCCATCACGATGTCGTAGCCCGTGGGCGCGGCGCGCGCGGCCTCCGCAATGCCGATGGTGCCGCCGGCGCCGCCGCGGTTGTCGGGCACCACGGTCCAGTGGTTGGCCTCGGTGAGCTTCTGCGCGACCAGCCGCGCCAGGATGTCGGTGCCGCCGCCGGGCGGGAAGGGCACGACCATGCGAATGGGCTTGGCGGGGTAGGACTGTGCCTGCGCAGGGGCGGTGAAGGCCAGGGGAAGTGCCAGCGCGATGGCCAGCGTGCCGAAGTGTCTGCGGATCATGGGTTTGCTTGTCTCTTTGTCTGAGCGATTCGGGGTTGCAGCAGCCGTGGATGGCGGTCACTGCACCGGGGGTGCAGTGTGCCGGAAGCGGGGCCTTGCGGATTCTTCATTCGCGATGGGGCCCATATCGGCTGGCGGGGTATTTTCCGATGGATTGACAGCAGCCCGCCAACGCCAAATACTCCACCAAATGGTTGAGTATTTTTGGCTCGCCCGCCGCGCGTCCACTGCGCGATGGGCTTCACAGGAGACTCTCATGCTCGGAAACATCAACGCGGTGGCCAATCTCGCGGTGAAGGACCTTGCCGTGGCGCGCCGTTTCTATGAAGGCACGCTGGGGCTGGCGCAGGTCGATGCCGAGGGCGACGAGGTGATCGTCTACCGCAGCGGCAACTCGCGCATCAACGTGTACCGCTCGGCCTTTGCGGGCACCAACCAGGCCACGGCCGTGACCTGGCCGGTCGATGGCGAGATCGAGCGGCTCGTGGCCGCGCTCAAGGCCAAGGGCGTGCGCTTCGAGCACTACGACATGCCCGGCGCAAAGCTCGAAGGCGACATCCATGTCATGGGCGACATGAAGGTCGCATGGTTCAAGGACCCGGACGGCAACATCCTCAACCTCATCAACGGGTGATGAGGATGCCCGCCGGGCCGGACCCGGCTCCTCAGCCGAAGTTCTTGGCCGCGAAGTCCCAGTTCACCAGCTTGGCCAGGAAGGTCTCGACGAACTTGGGGCGCAGGTTGCGGTAGTCGATGTAGTAGGCGTGCTCCCAGACGTCCACCGTCAGCACCGGGGTGTCGCCGGTGGTCAGCGGCGTGCCCGCGGCACCCATGTTCACGATGTCCACCGAGCCGTCGGCCTTCTTCACCAGCCAGGTCCAGCCCGAGCCGAAGTTGCCCACGGCCGACTTCACGAAGGCTTCCTTGAAGGCGTCGTAGTTGCCCCACTTGGCATCGATGGCCTTGGCCAGCGCGCCCGTGG
>NZ_JBFTPJ010000406.1:0-4954 GCF_056398445.1 Variovorax sp. 01T439_2 | reverse complement strand
GTTCCGCATGGCCGATGCGGCCGCTCGGCTCGGTGAGGCGGAAGATCTCCTTGACTTCGAAGACCTTGCAATAGAAGTCGATGGCCGCGCCGGCATCGTCGACGCAGAGGTACGGAAACAGTTCGTGGATTGCCATGAGGGTTGCCTTTCGGAAGGAAGGAAGAAGCCATGTCCCGGCGCCGATTCTGCGGCGCCGCTCCGCTAGCGTCTTGAACGAATTTGACCTGCGGCCGCCGGCACATGCCGAGGCGACACGGCCCCGGACTGCCGCCAGGCCCCTGGCGGCATGCCCGCCAGCGCCGAGAACTCGCGGCTCAGGTGCGCCTGGTCGCTRTAGCCCGCGGCGAGCGCGATCTCGGCCCAGCTCTGCACCGGGCCGCCGGCCAGCGCCAGCGCGCGGTCGAAGCGCATCACCCGTGCATATTCCTTCGGGCCAAGGCCGATGCCGCTGCGAAAAAGAGCGATGAAGCGGCGGTGGCTGTAGCCGCTGCGTGCCACCAGCGCGGCGATCGGCGGGTTCTCGCGCGCCAGCGGACCGAGCGCTGCGGCAATGGCCGGGTGCAGGCCACGCAGGCCGGCGCCTTGCGAATCGATGGCGCGCTGGGCGAGCAAGGCTTCGAAGACCGCCAACTGCGCTTCGAGGCTGCCCGCCGCGTGGATCCGTTCGAGCGCGGCGTTGGCCTGCTGCGCACCCCAGAGCGCATCGAGCGGCGTGTGCTGGCCGGCCAGCGCGTCTTCGGGTGCGCCGAGCAGCGCGCGGGCGGCCCCGGGCTGGAGCTGCGCGCCGACCGAGCGCGTGGCCACCGAAACGTCGCGCATGTAGGGGGCGGCCCGTGCACCGCCGACGATCGCATGGCCGCAGGTCTGGCCGTGCACGTCGCCCGGGCCGCCGAACAGCTTCAGCGGCGGCCCCGAGAGCCGGAACACCAGGTGCATGCCCCCGGTGGGCAGCACGTGTTCGCGCGCGCCCGGCTGCCCGGCGGCCGCGCCCGCGGGGGCCGAGGCCCACATCAGCCGCACGTAGGGACGCAGGCAGGGGGCGGGGAGTCTTGTCAGCTGCGGCATGCTGCAGCCCTGGGGAAAAACCGGCTGTTGCCCATCGGCGCATTGTGCGGCGGATTGCCGCGCTAGCATCGGGCCATGAGCAAGCCTTCCACGACCCTGATCCACCACCCCTACACGCCGCCCGCCAACTTCGCCGCGCCGCAGCCTGGCATCTACAAGGCCTCGACGGTATTTTTTGCCGACGTGGCCGCGATGCGCGCGCGCGACTGGAAGACCAAGGCCGGCTACACCTACGGCCTGCATGGCACGCCAACCACCTTCACGCTCGAGGAGCGCCTGGCCACGCTCGAAGGCGGCACCGAGTGCCTGCTGGTGCCGAGCGGCCTGGCCGCCATTTCGCTGGTTTCCTTCGCCTTCCTGAAGAGCGGCGACGAAGTGCTGATTCCCGACAACGCCTACGGCCCCAACAAGGCGCTGGCGACCGGCGAGCTGGCCAACTTCGGCATCACGCACCGCCTGTACGACGCGATGAATCCTGCCGACCTGGCCGCCAAGCTCTCGGACCGCACGCGGCTGGTGTGGCTCGAGGCGGCGGGCTCGGTGACGATGGAGTTTCCGGACCTGCCGGCGCTCGTGAAAGCCTGCCGTGCGCGCGGCGTGGTGACGGCGCTGGACAACACCTGGGGCGCGGGCCTCGCGTTCACGCCTTTCGATTTCAATGGCAGCGGGCAGGGCGTGGACATCTCGGTGCATGCGCTCACCAAATACCCGAGCGGCGGCGGCGACGTGCTGATGGGCAGCGTGGTCACGCGCGACGAGCGGCTGCACCGCGCGCTCAAGCTCACCCATATGCGCACCGGGTTCGGCGTGGGCGTCGGCGACGTGGAAACACTGCTGCGGTCGCTGCCGAGCATCGGGCTGCGCTATGCCGCGCATGACCGTTCGGCGCGCGAACTGGCGCGCTGGCTTGCCGGCCGCGAAGAGATCGCGCAGGTGCTCCACCCGGCACTCGAAGGATCGCCCGGCCATGCCAACTGGCGTGCGCTGTGCGGCGGCACGGACCTGGCGGCGGGCCTGTTCTCGGTCGTGTTCGACGAAAGCTTCAGCACCGAGCAGGTCGACCGCTTCTGCGACAGCCTGAACCTGTTCCGCCTCGGCTATTCGTGGGGCGGTCCGGTGAGCCTGGTGGTGCCGTACGACATCGGCCTGATGCGCGATGCCAGCGTGGCGCGCTGGCCGCACAAGGGCACGCTGGTGCGCTTCTCGGTCGGGCTGGAAGATGTGGAAGACCTGCGAGCCGACCTGCAGCAGGCGCTCGCGCGGATGTAAGAGAAGTTTTCCGGATGCCGGGGCCCGCGGCTCCACGGGCTTGGGGTGCACCGTTATCGCTTACAGTTGGATGACACGCAGTCGCTTTGACTGCCTCGTTCAAGGAGAGAACAGTGGCAACACCCAATTACGGCTACGAAAAGCGCCAGAAGGAGCTGGCCAAGAAGAAGAAAAAGGAAGAGAAGCTCCGCGAAAAGGCCAATCGCAAGCTCTCCCCGAGCAGCGACGGCCTGGCCCCGGGTGACCCGGAAACCGACGTGGCCTCGCTCGAACGCGATCCGCCGACGGTGCCCGATCTGCCGACCAAGAACGGCTGATCCCAGATCAAGCTCTCGACAAGAAAGCCGCTGCGGGCCCTCGGGCCTGGAGCGGCTTTTTCTGTTTCGGCAGGCCTACTTGGCGGCGAGCAGCTTGCGCAGTTCCGGCCAGACGTTGTCGAGCAGCTGCGGCTGCGCGGCGGCCGTGGGATGGATGCGGTCGGCCTGGAACAGCGCCAGCGCGTCGGGCGCATCGGCCACGCCCTTGAGCAGGAAGGGCACCAGCGCCGCCTTGGTGGTGCTGGCCACCTTGCCGAACACGGCCTCGAAGCGCCGCGTGTAGTCGCCGCCGTAGTTGGGCGGCACCTGGATGCCGACGATCAGCACCTTGGCGCCGGCCGCCTGCGCCGCCTTGGTGATCTGCAGCAGGTTGTCCTCGGTGTTCTGCAGCGGCAGGCCGCGCAGCGCATCGTTGGCGCCGAGTTCGACCACCACGTGGGTGGGCTTGTGCTGCGCCAGCAGCGAGGCAAACCGGGCCCGTCCGCCCGAGCTGGTGTCGCCGCTGATGCTGGCATTGACCACCGTGGCCGGGATCTTCTGCTGGGCGAGGCGCTTCTCGAGCAGGGGCACCCAGCCTTCGCCGCGCTTGAGGCCGTACTCGGCGCTCAGCGAATCGCCAAGCACCAGGATCATGGGCTGGCGGGGCGCCGCGGCCTGCGCGCCCTGGGCATGGGCTGCCGTCCATGTCCCTGCGCTGCCGAGTGCGGCAGCGCTCAAGATAAAGTCACGTCGTTTCAAAACGAAAAGCCTTTCCATGTCCCAACCCCCGTCTGATGCCATTGTCGCAGTCGAGCATGTGTTCAAGTCCGTGACCGACTCGACCGGTACGCTCGACATTCTGCAGAACATCGATTTCACCCTGGGCGCGCGGGAGACCGCCGCCATCGTGGGTGCCTCGGGTTCGGGCAAGAGCACCTTGCTGTCGATCATTGCCGGGCT
This sequence comes from Variovorax sp. 01T439_2, assembly GCF_056398445.1. Taxonomy (NCBI): domain Bacteria; kingdom Pseudomonadati; phylum Pseudomonadota; class Betaproteobacteria; order Burkholderiales; family Comamonadaceae; genus Variovorax; species Variovorax sp. 01T439_2. Next base: position 1,364 of record NZ_JBFTPJ010000406.1, on the reverse strand, counting down.
CGACACGCCCACGCGCGGCACCGTCAGGCTCGCGGGCGACGACATCTTCGCCATCGACGAGGACGAGCGCGCCGCGCTGCGCGCCCAGCGCGTGGGCTTCGTGTTCCAGAGCTTCCAGCTGCTGGGCAACCTGAGCGCGCTCGAGAACGTGATGCTGCCGCTCGAACTGGCCGACCGCAAGGACGCGCGCAAGGCCGCCACCGAGATGCTCGGGCGCGTCGGCCTCGGCCAGCGGCTCGGCCACTATCCCAAGGTGCTCTCGGGCGGCGAGCAGCAGCGCGTGGCGCTGGCCAGGGCCTTCGTGGTGCAGCCGGCGCTGCTGCTGGCCGACGAGCCCACCGGCAGCCTCGACTTCGCGACCGGCGAGCAGGTCATGCGGCTGATGTTCGACCTGAACCGCGAACTCGGCACCACGCTCGTGCTGGTCACGCACGACCGCGGCATTGCGGCCCAGTGCGAGCGCCGCATCACCATCGAGGCCGGGCGCATGGCGCTCAACGAGTCGACGCCGGTGCTGGTGGCTTCGCTGCAGGCATGATTGTTCCCCGGTTCTGGGCCGAAGGCCGCATCCAGGAGCACGTCGCGGGCAAGCAGATCACGGTGCGGCGCTACGGCTGGTCCGACGAGAGCCCGATCGCCGCGCAGGCCCATGCCGACCAGCGCACGCAAGAGGCGTTCGAGCGCATCGCTGCGGGCGAGGCGCTCAACCGCCGCGAGCGCAAACTGGCCTACAACGGCGCCGAAGGCGTGCCCATCCGCGAAGAGATCGTCGAGCGGCAGGGCGACACCGTCATCACCCGCAACAGCTATGGCGCGCGCTGCCTCAACACGCCCGACGTGCTGTTCGTCGACATCGACTTCGACGAACCCCTGCGCGGCAGCGTCTTCGGCTTTGCACTGGCGCCCGCGCTGATCGCCGGCATCGTCGGCGGCTGGACGGCCAAGACCTGGCTGGGCGGGCTGATCGCGGCCATGGTGGTCTTTGCCGTCGCCTACCGCATCGGCCTGGCCAGGAAGCGCGGCGAGGCCAGCGGCAACCCCGCGCCCGAAAAGCGCGCGGCCGAGCGCATCGGGCGCTTCGTCCACCAGCACCCCGACTGGCACCTGCGCCTGTACCGCACGCCGGCCGGATTCCGCGTGCTGGCGATGCACGACGTCTTCAGCCCGGCCGACATGGCGGTGGCCGACTGCTTCCATGCACTGGGCGTCGACAAGGTCTACGCACGCATGTGCCGCAACCAGAACTGCTTTCGCGCCCGCCTGAGCGCCAAGCCCTGGCGCATCGGCATCGGCGAGCACCTGCGGCCGCGGCCGGGCGTGTGGCCCGTGTCGCCCGAGAAGCTGCCGCTGCGCGATGCCTGGGT
>NZ_JBFTPJ010000405.1:0-6459 GCF_056398445.1 Variovorax sp. 01T439_2 | reverse complement strand
TTGGAAAGCTGGGTGCGCCATGCCAGCGCCGCCCAGCTCTGGCAGGTGCAGCAACAAGGCGGCCTCGGGGCGTCCATCGCGGTGGAAGAGGATGTCGTGCACGCCCGCATCGAACTCGGCGGCCCGCGCAATCCGCTGTCGGACCTGGGCCGCACCGATGGGCGTCTGCCCGTGACGGAAGCCTTTCTAGGTAACGGCGCCGCAGCATGGGGCGCGCCGCCCCCGCACGGAAACCCGGCGCGCGAGGCCTGGTTTCTGTCGAACGAACTGGCCCAGGAACATGCGCGGCAGTACCTGCTGGCGGAAGTGAGGGAAAGGCGGGATGTGCTGGTGCGGTTTGTCGAGGAATGTGCACCGTAGGCATGCCGCGGACTTGCGCGGCCTGCGCGTCAACCCAAGGTCGCGAAGTTGTCGCTGCGCAGCAAGCCCGTAACGCAGGCCGCGATGGCCGCGGTGGGCGGAACAATCTTGCGTTCACGCAGGTTGAACCAGGCACCGGTCATGCGGTATCTGGCTACGGGCAGGGACTTGCGTTGGAACGCAACGGTGTGCACGAAGCGTGAACCATCGGCGGTTTCGGCTGCGGCCAGCATCGACAGCGTCAGGATGTCGCCAAGGCGGACCTCCTTCAGGAAGCTGGTGGTCTCCTCCAGGGTGATGGGCGCCACACCTTCCTGGGCGAAGACTTGCGGATCCAGCCCCGCGCTCTCGAACCATTCGGAGCGGGCAAAGGTGGCCCAATCGGCGTAGGCACTGTGGCGCAGGTGGCCGTAGGCGTCCACGTCCGCCCAGCGGATTTTCACGGTGACAGCATTCGTCGCATCGTTCATTTGATTACCTTCTGACTCGGGTGGATGGATGACCGGAGACAGAATAGGCGGCTGTTGGCACGTTCCAGGAAGGCGGCCAACCGGCAGCGCAGCGAACATGTCTGTGAGCGCGGACGGGCACCAGGCCGCGGCTACGAGTTCAAGCGGAAGGCGCTTCGGGCGATGGCCGTCGACTGAACAGCGGGCGGACGAAGAGGCTTTCGAGCGCCTTCGATTGGTGACTAATCGTAGGTGCTGCACGCTTGCGCGGTAGGTAGGCTAAGTTGAGAAACCGCCTCAGGCCGCGAAGGCAAAGCGGTCATCATCAGCAGCGCGTGGCTGCACCTCTTTGGCGATCGCCTTCGCTACCGCTTTCTGTGCAACCTTGAAATCGTAGGTCGCTTGCATGTTGATCCAACCCACCGCGTCGGCCTCTTCACCGCCAAAGTAGCGAGTCAGGCGCAGCGCAGTGTCTGGCGAAATGCCACGGCGTTCGAGCACGATGTCATTGATGCGGGACGCAGGCACGTGCAGCGCCTTTGCCAACGCGTTGGCAGTCATGCCAAGGGGCTTGAGGTAGTCCTCGCGGAGGACTTCGCCGGGATGAACCGGGCGCATTCCATTCTTAAACATCGGGTTGCCCTTTCAAGGTGCGGTTTCGGCAGACTGGCCGGTCAGTGCGGGTCATCAATCCTCACGTCGTACGGGCCCGCTTCGCCCCATTTAAAGATCAGCCGCCATTGCTGGTTGATCCTGACGTGCCAGGCACCGTCGTAGAACTTCAGGTCGTTGCCTGGTGGCATCTTCATGAAAACCACCGTCGGCGCAGCGTCCAACTGGGTCAGCTTGCGGGTCGCCACGTCCCGGATATTGGCGAAGCGAGCTTTCTTGCCCGTGGTGAAAAGTTCTTCGGTATCGGGGCAAGAGAAGGACTGAATCGCCATAGGCCATTTTATACCGTTTAACGGGAACCGGTAAGCTCTCGAAGGGTCATCGCCCGCGCCGCCAGCCTGTGGAAATGCGCCGTGATCTATTGGCGATCAACGTGCAGAGGGGCATCGGAATGGAGGGCTACAAAAGAAAAAACCTCCCAGCTTTTCAGCGGGAGGCTTCTCTGTTTTTCGGAACACGTTCTGCAATTGCGGAACAATGCTCCTGAAGAAATAGCGCGGAAACCGCGCAGTTCCTAGTGTTGGTGGTGGGCCCTGAGTGACTCGAACACTCGACCTACGGATTAAGAGTCCGCTGCTCTACCAACTGAGCTAAGAGCCCTTGCACAAAACGTTTTGCGTTTTTTGGCAAGACCGCAAGTATAGCGTAAAAATTCCGGGGCTCAACGATTTTGTGCGCGGCGGCGTTAGGATTCGTCATCATCGACGGGGCTGCGGTCCTTCCATCAGGAGATCTTCCATGACAGATACCACCACCATGTCCCATGTTGTGATCACCGGGGCCGCGGGCGCGCTGGGCCGTGCGGTGGTCCAGCATTTTCTCGAGCAGGGCGCGCGCCTGGCGCTGGTCKACCACCGGGCGGACCGCCTGGCCGAGGTCTTTCCGGGCCTGGACAATTCGCAGCACCTGCTGCTGGCGGGCGACGTGACCTCGGCGGCCGACATGACCGAACTCGCGAGCCAGGCGCTCAAGGCCTTCGGCCGCATCGACGCGCTGGTCCACATTGCCGGCGGCTTCGAGATGGGCGAGGCCACGCACGCGCTCTCGCGGGCAAGCTGGGACCGGATGATGAACCTCAACGCCTGGTCCTTCGTGGCGGTGACGCAGGCGGTGCTGCCTTCGATGATCGAGCACGGCGCCGGCCGCATCGTGGCGGTGACGGCCAAGGTGGCGGCGCGGGGCCTGCCGGCCATGGCGGCGTACATCGCGTCGAAAAGCGCGCTGCAGCGCCTGGTCGAGGCCGCGGCCGCCGAGGCCGCCCCGCATGGCGTGGCCATCAACAGCGTGGCGCCCAGCGTGCTCGACACGCCGGCCAATCGGCAGGCCATGCCGGACGCCAATCCCGCCGACTGGGTGTCGACCGCCGTCGCGGCGCAGACCATCGGCTTTCTTGCGTCGCCCGCGGCCGCGGCGCTGCACGGCCAGCACCTGACGCTCGACACCTGAGCTGAAGCAAGACGAACGACAAGGGCCCTGGCGGCAACGCCAGGGCCCTTTTTTCGTTCCGGCGCGCGCCGGCCCAGGCAGGCGGTTTGTCATGGGTGCGGGCCAAGGGGGCGGGGCGCTTGTCTCCCTGGAAAAGGGGCGCACTGCTCATGTGCGCATGCGGCGCGATTTCTACAGTGACTCCATGGCAAGACGCTTCGGCCCGGCAAGGAAAACGAAGCGGTGCCAGTCGACAACACCATCACTGGGGAACACGCATGGAAACGCTCAACCTGCTGCCACGAAGCTTCATGACCCTGCTGCGCGAGGACGCGGGCATGTCGTTCATGGAGTTCGCGCTCATCGGCTCCCTGGTGGTGGTTGTGTGCCTTCTCCTGCTGCTGGCCGTGCGGCGCAGCGCCTGAGGTTCGCACCATGCAGGAATTCAACGCCGTCCTCGATCTGCTGGCCATGCTGGCCTCGGACTTCCGCATGGGCGGGCTCTTCGTGCTGCTGGTGATGGCCGCCGTGAGCGATGCGCGCTTCTACCGCATTCCCAACTGGCTGACCTTCGGCGGCATGGCCTTCGCGATCATCTACGGCGCCTTCGCGGCGCGCACGCCRGTGACCGGCCTGCAGCACGCCCTGGGCGGCCTGGGCACCGGGTTCGCGATCATGCTGCCGTTCTATGTGCTGGGGATCATGGGCGCGGGCGACGTCAAGCTGATGGCAATGGTCGGTGCCTTCATAGGTCCCTACCAGACGCTGGAGGCCATTCTCTTCACCTGCATCGCGGGCGGCTTCGCGGCCGTGGCGGTGGCCATCCACCGGCGCCGGCTCGGCCACATGCTGGCCAACGTCAAGGATGCGGCGCAGGGCATCGTCGTCTCGGGCATTGCGGGCGTGCGGCCGAACGGAACGATCGACACGCGGCAATCCATCGGAAAGCTGCCTTACGGCATCTGTATTTGCGTGGGGACGGTTGTACAGGTCCTGGCGCATCAGTTGGGCTTCGTCTAGCCCGTCCCTTCCTCCATCCATCCATCCACGGCGGAGATTCGCATGAAAAACATCAAGGCGCTCGGGCTGCTTCTGCTGGCCCTCCTGACCGGCCTGGCGGCCGCGGTCTACGCAGCGGGCTGGGTCTCCCGGCAGGGCGGAATCGCATCCAACAAGGTGGTGGTGGCCGCGGTCGACATCGAACTGGGCAGCCGGGTCAATCCGCAGATGCTGTCGCTGGTCGACTGGCCGAGCGGCTCGCTGCCGGCCGGCTCGTTCAAGGACGCCAAGTCGCTGGAGGACCGCGTGGTCAAGGTCGGCGTGCTGCGCGGCGAGGCCATCCTGGAAGGCAAGCTCGCGCCGGTCGGCACGCAGGGYGGGCTCTCGGCGGTCATTGCGAGCGGCAAGCGTGCCATGACCGTGCGGGTCAACGACGTGGTCGGCGTGGCGGGCTTCGCGCTGCCGGGCAACTACGTCGACGTGATGGTCAACGCGCAGCAGGACAAGAACCGCGGCGAAGAGGGCCGCCAGATCAGCAAGACYGTGCTCGAGAAAGTGCTGGTGCTGGCGGTGGCGCAGGAAGCCAACCGCGACGACACCAAGCCGAAGGTGGTCAGCGCCGTGACGCTGGAGCTTTCGCTCGAAGACTCCGAGAAGCTCGACCTGGCACGCAGCGTGGGAACCCTCTCGCTGGTGCTGCGCAACCAGATGGACAAGACCACGGTTGCCACCGCAGGCATCACCAAGGGCCAGCTGTTCGGCGAGAAGGACATCCTGCCGATCTCCACCACCGTGGCAGCGCGGCCGGCCCCCGCGCGCGTGCCGCGCACCGCCCCCATGGCGCAGCGGCAATCCGAGTGCGTGGAAGTGATCCAGCACGCAGCCCGCACGCTCAACTGCTTCTGATCACCCCGCAGGAGGAACCCAAGTGCAACATCTCTCTTCTTCTTATTCACCCGCCTGGCTGCTGGCGCTGCACCGCGATCATCCCGGACGACCAGCCGACCTACGCCGTGCTCGGCAAGTCGGTGGTCATCCCGCTGAAGGCACGCGTTGCGCGCATCGTGGTCAGCGGCCAGCCGCCGAGCCGCGCGCCGGCCGCAGCCCCCGCAGCCGCAGGGCAGCCTGCGCCGGCCCCCGCTACGGCGGCGAACGCGGGCGACGGCATTGCCGATGTCGACGTCACGCTGCTGAGCCCGACCGACCTGTTCTTCCGCGGCCGCCAGGCGGGCTCGATGAACGTCGTGCTGCAAAGCGTCGATGGCACCTGCTACATCAAGGACGTGATCGTCACCATCGATCCGGGTGCGTTGCAGTCCAAGCTCGCCGAGCTGATGCCGGAAGAAAACCACATCCGCGTGCGCAGCGCCGAGAAATCGATCGTGCTCACCGGCGAGATCAGCGATGCGCTCAAGCTCGACGACGTGATGAGCCTGGCCATGGCCTACGGCGCCGACGGCAAGAAGGTGGTGAACCTGCTGCGCGTGACGGCGCCGCAGCAGGTGATGCTCGAAGTGAAGATCGCAGAGGTCAGCAAGACGCTGCTGGACCGGCTTGGTGCGCGCGTGGGCCTGAGCCGCACGGGTGGTGGCGGCCGCGACAGCTACTCGCTGATCTCCAGCTTCCTGAGCGGAGGCGGCGGCCTGCTCGAGGCGATCAGGATCGGCCGCACCTCGGTCGGCATCGACGGCCAGAAGGACGACGGCCTGGTGCGCATCCTGGCGGAGCCCAACATCATGGCCATCAGCGGCCAGCAGGCAAGCTTCCTGTCGGGCGGAAAGATCTTCATCCCGGTCGCGCAGAGCGCCGCCGGCGGCGGGGGAACCAACATCACGCTGGAAGAGAAGGAGTTCGGCATCGGGGTCAAGTTCACCCCGACCGTGCTCAACGGCGGGCGCGTCAACCTCAAGATGATCTCGGAGGTGTCGGACCTGTCGCAGACCGGCTCGCCCTTCACCACTGTGACCGGCGTGACCGCCGTGCTGCCTTCGCTCACGGTGCGCCGCGCCGACACCACTGTGCAGCTCAACGACGGCCAGAGCTTCGTCATCGCGGGGCTCATCAAGAGCAACGTCACCGAATCCATCAAGCGCTACCCCGGGCTGGGCGAAGTGCCGGTGATGGGGGCGCTGTTCCGCAGCACCGAGTTCCAGAACGACCAGACCGAGCTGATGTTCGTGATCACGCCGCGCCTGGTCCGTCCGCTGGCCGAGGCGCCCCGTGTTCCGACCGACAACCACGTCGTTCCCAGCCGCGCCGAGGTCTACCTGAACGGCAGCCTCGAAAGCGCCACCCCGGCACCGGTTGCACCGGCCGGTCAACCCCAATGACACCCGCGAGGAGCACCACCATGTTCATCAAGTCGACCACTCTCGCGCTGACGCTGCTGCTGGCCACCGGCTGCTCCCACGTCACGCCCAACTACGACGCGCGCTTTGGCGATGCGGTGCGCGACGCGAGAAAGAAGATGACTCTCAATCCCGATGCTGGGAAGGACGGGAACCCGGTCGTGGGCATGGACGGCCGCGCGTCGCGCGAGTCGATGGTGCAGTAC
>NZ_JBFTPJ010000404.1:0-8129 GCF_056398445.1 Variovorax sp. 01T439_2 | reverse complement strand
GCCCAGCTGCGGCCACGCCGCACAACTGCGCGAGCGGAAGGGGCAAGCCGGCATGCACCAACGCTGTGGTGACGTAGGCGCCACACATGATGAACTCACCATGCGCCATATTGATCACGCCCATCATCCCGAACACGATGGCCAAACCAGCCGCCGAGAGGATCAAGAACGCGAACACGTCGGCGAACTGGTAGAAAAAGGAAAACAGTTCAGCTGCCACGGGCATTCCACCGATTCAAGTTTTGCCCGGCAGATCGGACGGCGTGTACTGCTTGCGGTCGTTCTTCTTGGTCAGATCGCAGCCGATCTTTGCCAGCCAATAGGGCTGCAAAGTTCCGTAGTCCTTGAGCACCTTGACGGCGTGCTTCTCGTCCACATCGATCAGCCGCATGCGGTGCGACATGTGCTGGCTCTTTGGGTCGACACAAATCTTGCCTTCGGGCGCATCGACGCAGGCGTTGCCGGTAGCGATCACCTTGCGCATGTCGGCCAGCTTGGTCGACTTGGCAGTCTCGACAATGTTCTTATAGAGGTACATCGTGACGTATGCGTTGTAGCCCATGTCGTTGATATACGGCTCGCTCGGGAACTTGGCACGCCACTTTTTCTTGAAGGCATCGGCCTCGGGCGAGGCGATCTCCTCGAACCAGTTAGCGGCGGCGTGCATCCTGTTCAGTGCTGGCGGCGCGAAGCGCTTGTGCTCGAAGCCCAGCATGACCTTGATCGACGAGCCCATGGGCAGGTTCAGCTTAGCGGCCTGGGCCTGTTCGAAGAACGAGTCCTGCGCGGCACCCACGTTCACCATCAGCAGCCAATCGGGCTTGGCCTTCTGAATGTTCTGGATGGTCTGAGCGAACTGGGATACGCCCAGTGGAATGAACTCTTCGCCGACCACCTGTCCGCCCAAGTCCTTGAGCACGGAACGATTCCATTCGGCTGAGATCTGGCCGAAGTTGTAGTCGGCCGCAATCACATAGACCTTCTTGCCGAACTTCTCGACCATGTAGGGAATCAACGTGGAGAACTGCTGCTCGGGCACGGCGCCGGTGCTGATCATGTTGGCGTCGCAGACACCGCCTTCGTACTGGTTGGTGTAGAAATAAGGTGTCTGGGTGCGGTTGACGATGGGCCGCACCGCCTCGCGCGCGGCCGAAGTGATGCCGCCGATCAGAACGTCAACTTTGTCGCGGTTGAGCAGACGGCGCGTGAATTCCTGGTAGCGCGCGTTGTCTCCTTGCGGGTCCAGGTGGATCAACTCGATCTGGCGGCCGAGAATACCGCCGGCCTTGTTAATTTCCTCGACCGCCAGCTGCGAACCGTGCAGCTTGGGCAGACCCAAGACGGCCAGATCGCCCGAAACGTCTTCCATGAGACCGATCTTGATCGTTTCGGCGGCGCGCGCGGGGGCGGTAGACAGCATGGCCAGGGCCAGCAGGCAGCCCATCGTGCAGTTGGATGTGCGGAACTTCATGTGCTCTTCCTCAGTTCAGGTTGGATGGGATGCAGGCGGGCGATCAAAGGGTCGGGTGGCGTTGGTGCCATGACGTTGCCCGCTGGAAGGCGACGCCGGCGCGCACCAGCAGGGCTTCGTCGAAGTGCCGCGACACCAATTGGAAGGCCACTGGCATGCCGGCCTCCGTGAAGCCGCCGGGCAGTGTGATCGTGGGATTGCCACTCATATCGAACGGGCAGGTGTAGCGCAGCATGGCGGCCAACAGTTCGGCGTCCTCGCCCATGCGCCCCAYGCGCTCGAGCGTTGGCGAGGCGATGCCGGTGCTCGGGATCAGCAGCAGGTCGATGTTTTCGAACAGGGCGCGAACGCGGCCCGTGAAGTCATGTCGGCGCAGCACGATCTTCTGGTAGTCCATGCCGCTCTGGGCCCTGCCCAACTCGATGATGCCGGCCATGCCAGGGCCGTACTCGCTCTTGCGCGCCGGATAGGTCGCCTCATGCACGACGGCGGCTTCGATGCCGCACAGTGGGAACCAATCGGCAATCGCCTGCGTGGGATCAGGGAACGTCACATCGACCAGTTCCGCGCCGAGTGACTTCACAACCTCGACGGCGGCCATGACGGTCTGGTGCGTGGGCGCGTCGACATCGTCGTAGATCCAGCGCGCGTCGATACCGATGCGCACGCCGCGCAGACCTGCGTGTGCGGCAGCCAGGTAGTCAGGTACCGGTAAAAGGCTGGCGGTCGGGTCCTTGGCGTCGGCGCCGGCGATCACGCCGAGCATGGCTCCGGCATCAGCGGCGCTACGCGTCATCGGCCCGATGTGGTCCAGCGTGGCGGCCAGCTCGAACGCGCCGTAGCGACTGACCCGACCCCAGGTCGGTTTGAGGCCAGTCAGGCCGTTGGCGCCCGAGGGAAAGCGGATCGAGCCGCCGGTGTCGCTACCGAGCGAGCCATAGCACAAACCGGCGGCCGTTGCCACACCCGAGCCACTGGAAGACACGCCTGGCCAGTGCGCAGCGTTCCAGGGATTGACCGGCGGCGCCACGCTGGGGTGGTGATCGGCAAAGGCGCTTTCGGTCAGTTGCAGCTTGCCCAGCGCGACCGCGCCGGCCTCGCGCAGCTTGCGAACGACGGTGCCGTCCTCGGTTGGCACGAAGTCTTTGTAAAGCGACATGCCGGCAGCTGTCGTGATGCCCTGAGTCCAGCATAGGTCTTTGAGCCCAATGGGCACGCCRTGCAACGGTCCGCGCACGCTCCCGGCGGCGATTTCGCGATCTGCCTGCTCGGCCTCGGCGAGGGCTTGGTCGGCCATCACGAGGCAGTAACTGCGCAGCGTGCCGTTTAGCGCTGCAATGCGGTCGAGCTGAGCGTGCGTGACCTCAACGGAAGACAACTCGCGCGATTGGATGCGTCGGGAGATGTCGAGCAGTTCAAGGTAGTGCAGTTCGGTGTTCGCCATGTCAGGTTCCAGAGAGTTGTAGACATCGACGGGTTGTGTCCCATCGCGGCCTTACTTTATGGAGGGATGCCCCGCACAGCTTGGCTCTGGCCGCCAAACGAGCATGCTGAGACGGACAAACTGTGGGCGGGGCCGGAAGGAATCCTTACCGCGTCCGCGGCTCCATCCGTATTCACGACGAGCCGCTGCTTGCAGACTCGACGAATGTCTTCCGAGATCGTTGCAGCGCCCGAACGCCCGAATTGCTTTGCTGCCTTCAATGGACGTACCACCGTTTGCGACCGCGGTGTCATGGAACTTTACGATCTGCTCGGGAGAGCTGCACATGAACCCGATGGTGCTGCCATTCGCCTGTGTCGCTGGCTCGCCGTTGATTGGCTCACTGATGCAAAAGGTAGCGCCATCGTGGCGATAGAACAGCCGTTTGTGGCCGGTTTCAGTTTGATCGTGCGAAGGCTCTCGAGCGCCAAGAGCGCCGAGCACGGCGTCATAGAAGCGTTTGGAACGTTGAAGGTCGTTGGACCCGATCATGATGTGGCTGAACATCTGTCTTCTCCGATAGTTGTATTTCATGTAGACGGTGGACGTTGAAAGTCGGAACAGTCACACGTCGTTCCAGCGCTTAGCCAGAAGCATTTGCGGATCGACGGCTTCGCTGCCGGCGTCCCGTGCGGGTGCTTAAGTGGGTGAGCGGGAAAGTCGACACTGAACCTGCGTCTTGCCTGTCCACGTCTATGAGACGCCTTCAGCTGCGGCGCGCGCATCCATGTTCGAGCCCCCGTCCAGCGCCTGCCACGCCGTAGGCCCCTGCTCGATTTCATGCGCGGTCAACAAGCAGTTATCCAATTGAGCCTTCAAGCGGTCCCAGTCGATGGCCTGGCCGATAAAGACGATCTCCTGCCGGCAATCGCCGGTCGTTGCATCCCACTTGGAGGTGATGCCGTCACGGCGGTAGTCATCCTTTGGCCACTGCGAAGCGTCGATGAAGCGCCACCACTTGCCGATAAATCCCCAGCGGAAGGCCGCACCACTCTGGACCAAAAAGCCGATCGATAGCATCTGGTGCGCAGACCAGAAGTAGCCTTTCGCCCGCAGCAATCTGCCGTTGTCCCAGGCTGCATCCAACAAGCGCATCAAGCGCCCCGGGTGAAACGGTATCCGTTCACGGTAGACCCAGGACGCGATGCCATACTCCTCGGACTCGGACGGCGTTTGCGAAACGTCCTGCATGCGGCGCATCCAGCCAGGAGAGCGCATGAGCAGGGGCAAGTCGAACTTCCCGGTGTCGAGCACCTTCGATAGGTCCACGCAGCCATGCGCAATTGCAAGAACCTCTGCACCGGGGTTGAGCTCGGACAGCATGCCACGGATCTCGGCCACCTCCTCGGGACTCATTGCATCCAGGTGACTGACGAGGATGACATTGGCGAACTCGACCTGCTGGATTAGCAGTTCGGCCAGTGGCTTTGTCGTCGGCGTCTGTGCAGGACCGGACTGCACCAACGTGTCGCTGCGCAACAAGTCGCGGAATGTCAGCCCATTGACCATCGTCACCAGGGTATCCAGCCTGGCCAATTCGCTCAGACTGAACCCTTGCGCATTCAGGAAAGCGAAAGTTTCCGCAACGGGCATGGGCTCCGAGATGCCCGTCGACTCGATCAAGAGGTAGTCGAATCTCCGCTCGGCCGCCAGGCGACTGACTTCCTCCAGCAGATCAGCGCGCAAGGTGCAGCAGATGCAGCCGTTGCTCATCTCGACCAACTGATCAGTACCCCGCTGCAAGGCAACGTTGCGCTGAACATCCTCGGCGTCGATGTTGACTTCGCTCATGTCGTTCACGATGACCGCCACTTTCAACCCTGCCCTGTTGCGCAGGATATGGTTCAGCAACGTGGTCTTCCCAGCTCCGAGGAAGCCGGACAGAACGGTCACCGGTAGACGACGCGAGTCTTCTTGCACCGAGGATGCCACTTCTCAGGCCAAAGCGGCTACTTCAACGGGCTTCGAATCGTGTCGCGTCGACGACGACACGGTCTTGAGCCCAGCGGGCACCTTGTCCAGGTAGCCCTCGAACAGATCGACGACCACTGTGCCATCGTCGGCAGCATCGCCCCAAAGGTCTGTGACCTTGAACTCGACGTGGTAGGTCGACTGCATTTGTGCCGACTTGTCACCGTGTCCGATGGTGTCGGGGAAAGGCCATTTGACCGTGGTGCGATGCAGGATCTTGCCCTCCTTGCCGCGCACGTAGCCGGGCATGCGTATGTGACCTGAAACGAACTCGTCGCGGACCTTGACGATCTCTCCGACCTCGAATGGCGATCGTTCGGCGATGGCAGGCCTGCCGGAGGATGCATAAGGGCGGGCCAGCTTGAAGTCGGTGCCCAAACAGGCATCAAGCTGTGCCTTGGTGATCGCGCCGTACTCGACCAGCAAGGTAGCCGTTCCGATGATGATCCGGTCGTAGTACGGCGCGTCGAAGTAGTGCCGGGTGTCCATGCGCTCAATGGCATGCCGCAGTTCATCAATGCTGATCAGCTTCATGGCATCGGCCGCTACAAAGACCAGGCTGTACGCCAGGTGTTCCCAGTCTTCATGGAACACCGGCTTGTAGCTCAAGCTGTTGTTGGTGTGGGGCACTTTGCCAAAGCCTTGCATGCCACCGAGATCGTGAATTCCGTCCATGATTGCTTCTCCAGAGTTAAGAGTCGGTCGAATGCTCAGGCGACGCGGGGACGCGCCACACCGATCAGCACATCTTTCGTGACCAGCTTCGCCAGCTGTTCCTCGTTCATTTGCTCCGTGCCGTCCGGCCGAACCGGCAACACCATGTAGCGGGTTTCTGCCGAGGTGTCCCACACTCTCACGGCGACGTCCTCCGGCAGGTCTTCGCCAAGTTCCCGCAGCACCGTGCGCCCCTCCCGCACCAGCCGAGCGCGGTACTCGAAGCTCTTGTACCACTCGGGCGGAAGTCCGAGCACCGGCCAATTCGTGCACGAGCACATGCTGCAGACGATCACGTTCTGCAGCTTGGGGGTGTTCTCGAGTGCCACGATGTATTCGCCCTGGGGTCCGGTGTAGCCGAACTGCTCACAGGCCTTGGTGCCATCTTTCAGTAGCAGCTCGCGGTAGACCGGATCGACCCAAGCCTTGGCGACGACGCGCGCGCCATTCGAGGGATCCCAGTCGTGCTCCATGTGCTTGATGAAGGTCTCGATGTATCCCTCAGGAATGAGCTTCTTGTCATTCATCACCTTGAACAGTGCACGCGCGCGGTCGCCCGGCGTCGCCAAACTTTCCCCGACGGCTTGATGATTCATCGCAGGTTCTCCAGAAGAGTTGTAACAAACGCTGCACGAGGCTGCGTGACGTTGGCACCACCCCAGAACCGCACTCTGCAGCCTCGGTGGAGCTACGCCCAATGTAGTGCTGCCAGAACCTGGCAGCATGACTGTGAGCGACGCGCCGCTTGACTGCGCTCGCCATTGCAATGGCGCGCTCCAAGCGTCACGCGGCCAACACCGCCCATCGACTGCATGGGCACGAAACATGCTCAATGCACCACTTATGGTTTATCTGGATACCTCGACCTCTTACTGGGCACCATCATCCGGACGCAGTAGTACGGGGATCCTGACCATCGCTTTCGAATGGCGCACAAGGGCAGCCGCGTCAACAGAGTGACGAAGCTCTCGGCGTAGACCAAGGGGACGGCCCTCCTGGACTAACGGAGATTTCACGTGGATTTCGCATTTTCAACCGCCTCGCACGACCACTGGCATGACGTCGTCTGCCAGTACTGCATCCCCGCAGCGAGCCAGACCGTGCATCGGCAAAACTTCGACGCGGCGGTAACCGGCCGCTCCGTCGGGGCGCTGGATGCGGTAACCCTGGTGGCCCCGGAACACACTTGGACGCGGGATACCGCGGATATCAGGCGCGGGCCCGAGTCCAGTCTGTGGCTATCCCTTATGGAGTCGGGCGTTGGTTACGTCGAACAGAACGGGAATTCAACGGTGCAGAACACCGGCGATATCGTGCTCTACGATGCCGCACGCCCGTGGAAGTACCGTCTGAACATGCAGACCTTCTACACCGTCCGCATACCGCGTGACCTGCTCACTCGACGTTCTCCGGCAGCCGAGCGCTTCGTCGCAACATCATTGGGCGCTGGCACGGGTTTTCGGCCTGTCCTCGGAAGCCTCATCAAGGAGCTTCGCGAGAATTCGGCCTTGGCGAGTGCCCCAGCAGCAGCAACGCATGTGACCACCTCGCTGCTGGAGCTCCTAGCGTGCGTCATCGACCTGCACGCGGGTAACGGCCCCAGCCAGAGCGTCACCGACGCCCTGTACAAGCGTGCGTGCGCCTATGTCATGCAGCACATCGAGGATCCGGAACTCTCCATAGCCTCGGTCGCAAAATCTGAACGCATCTCCTTGCGCACGCTGGCGCGAGTGTTTGCCGCCAACGGGACAACGCCCATGCGGTACATCTGGCAGAAGCGCCTCGAAGCCAGCTACTGCGCCATGGCCCAGGGTTCCGTGCGCAAGGTGTCAGAGGCTGCCATGAATTACGGCTTCTCCGACTTGTCCCACTTCAGCCGGGCGTTCAAGAAGGCTTTCGGAGTCAGTCCCCAAGCCGTGATGCATCGCCAATAAGCCATCTTGCGCCGGGTCGATGCGGATCTACACCTGCAGGTAGGTCGATACTCGCTCGGTCGCTGTCACTCGTTATTGGTCGATAAAAAGACCAGCGCCAAGAGCTGGTCCAATCGCCAACCCGATGGCTCAAAGTGCTCCATTGGTGATTCGTACTTGGAGCACTGATTCCGTCATCGTCGTCGATTGGCGCGGATTGCGCGTGGACAGGGAAGGAATGCGAAGTTCGCCTCTGAACGCTTCCTTGCGGTTCTGGCTGTTCTGCGCCATTGCAGGGATCAGCCGGCRAATCCACGGCAGGGTTCATCGCGTCCAAGGGATTGAACGGCTGCTGACGCGCGGTCACCCCGGACACCTCGACGGCGCTCGCTGGCATCGATTTTTCGGGGACAGCCTCCCGCTTGGCAGCAGCGCCATCGCCACTGCGTCGGAAGAACACCGAAGATCGCGTCGCCTCCTCGGCCGCCAACCGCTCGGCTTCCGCCGGATCGACGCCCTGCCCCACCCTCGCCTCCACCGGCTGCTGTGCCTTCACCATGGCCGACGACCCAAGGTC
>NZ_JBFTPJ010000403.1:0-4964 GCF_056398445.1 Variovorax sp. 01T439_2 | reverse complement strand
GACGTAGCGCGTCTGGCCTTCCGAGATTTCGATCGTGCGTGGTGCAGGCGGCGCCGGCGGCGGAGCGGGGGCGCGGGCGGCGTGGGAGCGGGAGCTTCCGCAACGGGCGCGGGCGGCGGAGGCTCGGGCACGCCGACCGGCGCGCTGGGCGCGGGTGTGGGCTTCGGCTCGCGGATGGCCACCGGCCGCGGCGGCGGCTTGACCGCCTCGGGCTTGCGCTGCGGAGGCGGCGGTGGAGGAGGAGGCGGCGGTTCGGCCGGCTTGGGCGGCTCGACGAACTGGCTCAGGATTTCAACGGGGATCACCACTTCGGCAGCGCGGCGCAGCAGGCCGCTTTGCAGCGCCCACAGCGCGGCTGCATGAAACAGGATCACGCCCCCGGCAATGAGTGCATTGCGCGAGAGGCCCAGTACGGAGGGGGGAGGGGCAAAGCGGTCAGACACGATCAACCAATTCGAATGCGGGCACCCACGGAGCGTGCCTCGATTGCAGCAAAACCGCTACGACTACTGTTTACTTACGAAAGATCCACCAGACCGAGCCTGCAACGAGGATCAGGCTGCCGCCGAGTGCCGAGAAGAGTTCCATGCCTTGCTTTCCGAAATGGAGGTGGCAAGCTGGATCGCACTCGTTCCCGATTCGCGGTTCAACGCGGCGACCGGGTGGGAGGCGCTGCACTGCGCGACGATATCGCGCGCACAGCCTTCACACTGGCCACACTGGGTGGCCACGCCAAGTTCGAATTGGACTTCGTCGAAGGTCATGCCCGCCCGCACGTGACGTGCGATTTCGCGGTCGGAGACTCGGCGGCAGACGCAAACGATCATGGTGGTGAAAGCGGCAGTGGCTGGCTGGTTAGGTTCGGCCGATTATAAATACGAATCCCTCGCATTTTCAATAACTATCCCTCAAAGAAGTCTTCGGTATTCGTTGGGAAAAAGTAGCATTTTCGCAACACGAGAATCTAAGTGCGAATGATTCAGACTACCTTCGCCCTACACTCCAGCCAAATTTCGGCAAGCCACCACCGGTGAAGCACCGGCCCAGCCAGCCATTCAAACCAGCCGTTTGGCTTTTCGGGAGGTTCTCTTGTCCAATGCTGCCCGTCGGCGCGCTCGTGCGCCGCATCCCATGTCTTGCACCCCTGCGGCGACCGGCGTGCCGCGCGAAGCAGCGATGCTGCCTTTCGGCGCATTGATGCTGGCCGCCTCTGTCAGCAGTTGGGCGCAGACGCCTGAAGCCCCGGTGCAGGGCGGCACGCTTGGAACCGTGACGGTGACCGAGCAGGCCGAGGTCCAGGGCAAGGACCAGGTCCAGACCAGGAAAACCAACATCGGCAAGGGAACGCAGGACATCCGCGACATTCCGCAATCGATCAACGTCATCACCGAAAAGCTGATCGACGACGTCAAGCTCGACACGCTGAAGGACGCCTTGCACTATTCGGCGGGCATCACCTTTGCCGCGACCGAGAACGGCACCGACCAGGACATCCGGCTGCGCGGCTTCCCGATCGCCAGCACCGGCGACCTGATGATCGACGGCATGCGCGACCCCTCGCAGTACGACCGCGACACCTTCAACCTCGACCGCGTCGAAGTGATGCGCGGCTCGGCCTCCATGCTCTTCGGCCGCGGCTCCACGGGCGGCGTCGTGAACCAGGTGAGCAAGAGGCCGCTGCTGGCCGACCAGACCGACGTCGTGGGTACGCTGGGCAGTGGCGGCTACTTTCGCACCACCGCCGATTTCAACGTGCGCACCGGCGAGACCTCGGCACTGCGCATCAACGCGATGTACAACAAGGCCGGCAACGGCGGCGCGAAGATCGACAAGTACGGCATCGCACCCTCGTACAGCTGGGGCCTGGGGACCGCGGACGAATTCACCGTGGGCCTGTTCCACCTGAAGAACAACAACGTGCCGATGTCGGCCGTGCGCTACGTCAACGGCAGCCTGGCGCCGGTCAAGCCCGGCAACTTCTACGGCACCTCGGCGGACTTCGTCGACGGCGAGGCGAACTACGTGCACGGCGCATGGAAGCACAGGTTCGCCAACGGCGGCGAACTGCGCACGCAAGTGCGCAGCGGCGTGTTCGAGCGGGCGCAATGGAGCACGGCGGTGGGCGCCTGCGGCGCGCTTCCCACGGCGGCTGGAACCTGCCCGGCCGGCACCCGGGCGGTCATGGCGCTCGATCCGTCGACCTTCCTCACGCGCAGCAGCCTCACGCCACGCAAGGACCGCTACAAGGGCACCTACGCGCAGAGCGACTACAGCCTGGCCTTCGATGCGCTCGGCGTGAAGCATGAGCTGCTGGCCGGCATCGATGCCTCGAAGGAGGAGGCCGTTCGCTTCCAGAACAACGGCAGCATGCTCGGCATCCGTCCGCCCACGCGCGTCGGTACGCCCGACGACGGAGCCGGCCTGGTCGGCACCGGCCTGTCGCCGCAATGGCGCAATTCGAGCAACTACGACGCGAAGGCCTACGGCCTTTACGTGCAGGACCTGGTCCAGGTCGCGCCGCACTGGAAGGTGCTCGGCGGCATTCGCTACGACAGCTTCAAGGGCGACTTCGAGCAGCTGAACTACCGCACTGGCGCAGTGAGCAGCACGCCGCTGAGCGTCACCAGCACGCATTTGTCGAACTCGCCGTGGAGCTACCGCGGCGGCGTGATGTACCAGCCCTCCGATTCCCAGTCGTACTACGTGTCGTACGGCACCTCGTTCAACACCTCGGCCGACACCTACCAGTACGTCACGCCGCAGAACGCCAACACGCCGCCCGAGAAGAGCCGCAACCTCGAAGTGGGTGCCAAGCTCGACTGGCTGGACGGCGCGCTCTCCACGCGCGGCGCGATTTTCCGCACCGAGAAGTACAACGAGCGCACCACCGATGCCGACTTTGCCGGCTCGGCCTACACGCTCTCGGGCAAGCGGCATACCGCAGGCGTCGAGCTCGACGTGGTCGGCCGCCTGGGCCGGCAGTGGGAGGTCTACGCTTCGTACACCTGGATGCCGGTCGCCAAGATCGACCAGGCCGGCAGCGCGGCTGCGGCGCAGGCCTCGGTCGGCCAGCGCGTGGGTCTCACGCCCAAGCAGTCGGGTGCGGTCTGGGTCAGCTACCAGGCAACGCCGAAGCTGCGCGTCGCACTGGGCGCGCATGGCGCGACCGAGAACCGGCCGCTGACGGGCACCACCGGCGCCGCGTCGGCGACCGCCCGCGTGCCGGGCTATGTCGTGGCCGATGCAATGCTCGAATACAAGTTCACGCCGGACGTGTACGCGCAGATCAACATCAACAACCTCAGCAACAAGGCCTACGGCGATCAGCTGTATCCGGGCTTTGCCATCCTGGGCGCCAAGCGCCAGGTGCTCGGCACGGTCGGCGTGCGCTTCTGATCGGACTATCCTCGGGGCCATGCTGCTGCACATCAAACAGGTGCTCACCTCCGAGGAGCTGCGCGAGGCCCGCGGGATCCTCGCCGACGCCCCCTGGGGCGACGGCCGGATCACCGCCGGCAGCCAGTCGGCGCATGCGAAGAACAACGAACAGTTGAGGGAAGACTGCGAAGAAACCCGCGCGCTGCAGCAACTGCTGCTGCGCGGCCTGGAGCGGCACCAGCTTTTCTTCTCGGCCGCGCTGCCCAAGCAGATTTCGCCGCCGCTGTTCAACCGCTACGGCGGTGCGTCCAACAGCTTCGGCAACCATGTGGACAGTGCCGTCCGTTTCCTGCGCGACGGCTCGGGCCGGGTGCGCACCGACATCTCCTGCACCCTGTTCCTGGCCGGGCCCGACGAATACGACGGCGGCGRACTCGTGATCGAGGACACCTTCGGCGTGCAGCGCGTCAAGCTGCCGGCCGGAGACATGGTGCTGTATCCAGGCACCAGTGTTCACCGGGTGCTGCCGGTGACGCGGGGCTACCGCACCGCGAGCTATTTCTGGATCCAGAGCATGGTGCGCAGCGACGAGCAGCGCCGCCTGCTGTTCGAGATGGACAACCACCTGCGCCATCTTCGCAGCCAATATGGCGAGACCGATTCCGGCGTGATCGGCCTCACGAGCACGTACCACAACCTGCTGCGCATGTGGCTCGACGTCTGAGCCGCGGCGCGGCGCCTGCAACGCCAGGAGATCATTCATGAACAAGTCGCTTCTTTTCACCGTCGCCGCCGCCGCCACCGCGGTCCTCTGGGCTGCGCCGGCCTCCGCCCAGTTCGTCGATCACGACGCGGTCAAGTGTGCGCCGGTTCCCAAGGCGGAGATGCGCCCGCAGATGGAGCTGCAACGCAAGCTGACCAGCGAAGGCTGGAAGGTTCGCCAGGTCAAGGACTTCAATGGCTGCTACGAGGTCTACGGCTTCGACGAGAAGGGCCAGCGCACCGAGGCCTTCTTCGATCCCAAGACCTTCGAGAAGGTCGGGCAGGTGAAGCAGCCGTCCTGAGGAGGCGCGCGGTGCGTGCGGTTCCCGGACGTCCGCCGGTGCAGGTCTGGGGGCTTTGGCTGCGCGCAATGCACTGGGCCCTGGTCGCGGCAATTGCCGTGGCATGGTTCAGCGGCGAGGCATTGCTGCGGCTGCATGAACTGGCGGGCTACGCAGCGCTGGCCCTGATCGCCGGCCGCTGCATCGGGGGCTGGTGGGGCGGGCGCCATGCGAGGTTCCGGCAGTTCGTCCGGTCTCCCGCGCAGGTGCGGCGCTACGCGGCCGAGGTGCTGGCCCGGCGCGAAAGGCGCTATCTGGGCCACAACCCGCTGGGCGGCTGGATGGCCGTCGCCCTGCTTGCCACGGTGGCGGCGGTGGGCGTGACGGGCTGGATGTACTCGCTCGACATGTTCTGGGGATTGGCCTGGGTGGAATGGCTCCACCGCAGCCTGGCCTGGACGCTGGTGGCACTGATTGCCCTGCATCTGGCCGGTGTTGCCTTCACGAGCTGGCGGCACCGGGAAAACCTGGCGGCCGCCATGC
>NZ_JBFTPJ010000402.1:0-5955 GCF_056398445.1 Variovorax sp. 01T439_2 | reverse complement strand
CGCTCGAAGACGCGCTGCGCATCGTCGCCGCGCGCGGCCGCCTGATGCAGACGCTCGCGGCGGGCGCGATGACGGCGGTGTCGCTGCCTGAATCGGCGCTGGCCCAATTCCTTCGCGACGGCTGCGACCTGGCCGCGGTGAACGGCGAACAGCTCTGCGTGCTGGCCGGCCCGTTGGACGCCATCGAGCGCGCCGAAGAAGCGCTGCGTGCGCGCCAGCAACTGCCGCGCCGCCTGCATGTGGCCATCGCCTCGCATTCGAGCCTGGTCGATCCCATCGTGGCCGAGCTGGAGCAGCTGATCGCCTCGCTGCCGCGCCATGCGCCGCGCATTCCCTTCCTGTCGAACGCGACGGGCCGGCCGATCACCGGAGCAGAGGCGACCAGCCCCGCGTACTGGGGCCGCCACCTGCGCGGCACCGTGCGCTTTGCCGAGGGCTTGCGCGAGATCTTCGCCGCGCCGGGCCGTGTGCTGCTCGAGGTCGGCCCCGGCGAAACGCTCGCGAGCCTCGCACGCCAGCATCCGCAAAGCCGCGAGGCCGCGGGCATCTGGGCGAGCCAGGTGCACCCGCAGCAAACGGCGCGCAACGCCCAGCAGCTGGCCGTTGCCGTGGCGGGACTGTGGACCGCGGGCGTCGACATCGACTGGGTGGCCTGCCGCGCGGAAGGCGCAAGCCGGCGCCGCGTGCCGCTGCCCACCTATGCCTTCCAGCGCAAGCGCTTCTGGATCGAGGCGGGCGAGGCTGCGCAGCCTGCGAAGAGCACGGCGCCGAACCTCTTCTACGCGCCCCTCTGGGAACGCAGCGCGCCGCTTTCGCCCGCTGAAAAGCAGGGCGAGCGCGCAGGTTGCGCGCTGGTGCTCGGCGATGCGAACAGCTTCACCGACCGGCTCGCGCGCACCCTGCGCGAGCGCGGCGAAAAGGTGGTGCTGGCCTTGCGCGGACCGCGCTTTGCCCGCATCGCGCCGGGCCAGTACGCCCTGCGCGCGGGGCCCGCGCCCGAGAGTGCAGCCGAGGCCGAGCTTGCGCGCCGCGTGGCCGACGAGGCGGCAGCGCCACCGGACGAATTCCTGGTGGCCTACCGCGGGCCGCATCGCTGGCGGAAGCGCTATGCGCCGCTGTCCGATGTGCCCGCGCCCGCCGCAAGGCAGCGCCTGCGCGAAGGCGGCGTCTACCTCATCACCGGTGGCATGGGCGGCGTCGGCTTGGCGATGGCGCGCTACCTGAGCCGCACCTGGAAAGCGAAGCTCGTGCTGCTCGGCCGCACGCTCCTGCCTGGGCGCAGCGATTGGGAGCGCCTCGTTGCGGACGCCGGCCAGCCCGTGGTGCTGCGGCGCAAGCTGCAGCAGCTGATCGATCTCGAAGCGGACGGCGCCGAGGTGCTGCCGGTGGCGGCCGACGTCAACGATGCCGCGCAGCTGCGCGCGGCCCTCGCCGCCGTGCATGCGCGCTTCGGTGCGGTCCACGGCGTGGTGCATGCCGTCGTGCACCCCGACCGCGGCATGATTGCCCAGCGCACGCCGGCACGGGTCGAAGCGGCCTTCGCGCCCAAGATCGCGGGCACGCTCGCGCTGCTCGATGCGCTGCGCACCGAGCCGCTGGACTTCGTGCTGTTCTGCTCGTCGATCTCGGTGCTGATCGGCGGCCTCGGCCGCAGCGACTACGCCGCCGCCAATGCCTACCTGGACGCACTGGCCACGGCCAGCCGCCGCAGCTCGCCGTTGCCGCTGTTCTCGGTCAACTGGGATGCGTGGCGCGACGTCGGCGTGGCGCTCGACATGGACCTGCCCGAGGGCGTGGGCCTGGACGAACGCACCGGCGTGCTCGCCTTCGAACGCATTGCCAACGGCCCCGACCTGCCGCAGACCATCGTGTCCGTCTCGCCGCTGGCGCCGCGCCTCAAGCCGCTCGACGACCTGTTCGATTCACTCGACGGCGCGCCTGCGGCCGAGGTGCGCACCGGCCATTCGCGCCCCGTGCTGCAGACGCCGTATGCCGCCCCTGAAGGCGAGCTGGAAGAAGCGCTTGCCGGCTTCTGGAGCGATGCGCTGGGCATCGTGCCCGTGGGCGTGCACGACAACCTGTTCGAGCTGGGCGGCGATTCGCTGCTCGCCATCCGCCTGCTGGCCCGCGTGCGCAAGGCCTACGGGGTGGAACTGCAGCCCGCCGCATTCTTCAAGGCGCCGACCATCGCCGAGCTGGCGACCCTGGTCGAGCTGCGCCTGATCGAGGACATCGAACGCGAAGCCGAAACCGCAGAAACCACCGAAGACAGCGCACCATGAGCGAGATACCGAACCTTTCCGAACGACGCGCCAGGCTGACGCCCGCGCAACTGAGCCTGCTGCAGCAGCGCCTGAAGCGCGACGCGGCGCCGGCGCCGGCGCGCGCGGCGATCGTGCGCGGCCAGGACGAGGGTGCCGCGCCCGTGTCCTTCGCGCAGCAAGGGCAGTGGTTCCTGTGGCAGTTGAACCCGGGCAACACCGCCTATCACGTCGGCGGCGGGCTCGGCTTCTCGGGGCCGCTCGACATCACTGCCTTGCGCGAGGCCGTGCAGGCGCTCGTGGCACGGCACGAGGCGCTGCGCACCGTCTTCCGGCCGGGGGAGGGTGGGTTGCCCGAGCAATGCGTCCAGGCGGCGGCCGAGATCGGGATTCCCTTCATCGACCTGGCCGCGCTCGACGCAGCGGCGCGTGAATCGCGCCATGCCGAGGTGGTGTCCGAGGTCTGCCGCACACCCTTCGACCTGAGGGCAGGCCCCTTGCTGCGCGGCACGCTGTTGAAGATGGCGGACGGCGAGCACCAGTTGCTCTTGATGATGCATCACATCATTTCCGACGCCTGGTCGGTCGAGCTGATGCTCGACGAGCTGGCGCAGCTTTATGCGATGCGCGTTCAAGGCTTGCCGGCATCGCTGCCGCAGCCGGAGATCCGCTATGTCGACTTCGCCCGCTGGCAGCGCAAGTGGCTGGACGACGGCGAAGGCGAGCGCCAGCTCGCCTACTGGCGCGGCCGGCTCGGCGACAGCCACCCGGTGCTCGCGCTCGCCACCGACCGGCCGCGCTCCGCCGAGGCGGACTACAGCGCGGCGCAGCAGACGCTGGACGTACCCGCCAAGCTCGTGGAGGCGCTGAAGCGCCAATCCCGCGAGCAGGGCGGCACGCTGTTCATGGCCTTGCTCACTGCGTTCCATGCCCTGCTGTTCCGCCACACCGGGCAGCAGGCGATCCGCGTCGGCGTGCCGGTGGCGGGGCGCGGCCGGCCGGAGACCTCGGGCGTCATCGGCGCCTTCATCAACACCGTGGTGCTCGATGCGCGCATGCACGGGCAGATGCGCCTGGCCGACCTGCAGCTGCAGGTGCAGGGCGTGTCGCTAGAGGGGCAGGCGCACCAGGACCTGCCGTTCGAGCGGCTGGTGCAGGCCCTGCGGCCCGAGCGCGGGCATGCGGGCTCGCCGCTGTTCCAGGTGATGTTCAACCATCTTGGCCAGGGCGACCGGCCGTTGCAGGGCTGGCCCGGACTGCGCGTGCGCCGGATCGACCTCGCCCAGCGCGCCGCACCGTTCGAGCTCACGCTGGAAACCATCGAGCGTGCGGACGGCAGCATCCAGGCCAACTTCCGCTATGCGGCCGAGCTGTTCGAGCCGCAGACCGTCGAGCGGCTTGCAGGCCACTACGGCCGCGTGCTCGAAGCATTGGCCGCGAGGCCCGCATCGACGCTGAATGAACTCGACCTGCTGGGCTCCGAAGAAAAAGCGCAGCTTGCCCGGTGGAGCATCAACACCGAAAGCCACGGCGACGCCATGCCGGTGCACCGCCTCATCGAACAGCAGGCGGCACGGCATCCGGATGCGGTCGCGGTGCTGTTCGGCGAGGTGTCGCTCAGCTACGGCGAACTCAACCGCCGCGCCAACCGGCTCGCGCACCGGTTGATCGCCGAGGGCGTGGGCCCCGAGGTCAAGGTGGGCGTTGCGCTGGAGCGCAGCCTGGAGCTGGTGACCGGCCTGCTCGCGGTCCTGAAGGCCGGCGGCGCCTACGTGCCGCTGGACCCCGAGCATCCGGCCGAGCGCATCGCCTACATGGTCGAAGACAGCCAGCTCGGCCTCGTGCTCAAGCACAGCAGCCTGGCCGATCGCCTTGCACTGCCGCCCGGCGTCGCGGCGTTCGCGCTCGACACGCTGGACCTCGGTGGCATGGCGCAGGCCGACCCGGCAGTCGCACTCAGCGGCGAAAACCTCGCCTACGTGATCTACACCTCGGGCTCGACCGGCCGCCCCAAGGGCGCGGCCAACCGGCACGCCGCATTGCACAACCGGCTGGCCTGGATGCAGGCGGCCTACCCCATCGATGGCGCGGACACCGTGCTGCAGAAAACGCCGTTCAGCTTCGACGTGTCGGTGTGGGAATTTTTCTGGCCGCTCATGGCCGGTGCGCGGCTGGCCGTGGCGGCACCGGGCGACCACCGCGAGCCCGCACGCCTCGCACAATTGATTCAGCGCCACGGCGTGAGCACGCTGCACTTCGTGCCCTCGATGCTGCAGGCCTTCCTGGCGCACGAGGGCATCGAGGCCTGCACCAGCCTGCGGCAGATCGTCTGCAGCGGCGAGGCATTGCCCGCCGAGGCGCAGCTGGGTGTCTTCCAGCGGCTGCCGCAAGCGGCGCTGCACAACCTCTACGGCCCCACCGAGGCGGCCATCGACGTCACGCACTGGACCTGCCGCAGCGACGGCCGCAGCCAGGTGCCGATCGGCCGGCCGATTGCCGGCATGCAGGCCTTCGTGCTCGATGCCGACCTGAACCTTGTCGCGCCCGGTGTGGCGGGCGAGCTTTACCTCGGCGGCATCGGGCTTGCACGCGGCTATGTGGAGCGCGCGGGGCTCACCGCCGAGCGCTTCGTGGCCAACCCTTTCGGCGTGGCCGAGGGCGCGCGCCTCTACCGCACGGGCGACCTCGTGCGATGGAACAGCGAAGGGCAGCTCGACTACCTGGGGCGCATCGACCACCAGGTGAAGATCCGCGGTTTTCGTATCGAACTCGGCGAGATCGAGGCCCAACTGCTCGCGCAGCGCGAAGTGCGCGAGGCCGTCGTCGTTGCCAGCCAGGGAACGGCTGGCGCGCAGCTCGTGGCATATGTCTCGCCGCAGGCGGGACAGGCCGTCGATGCCGCGCAGCTGCGCGAACGCCTCGGCCGCGTGCTGCCGGACTACATGGTGCCGGCGCTCGTCGTCGCGCTGGACAGCTTGCCGCTCAACCCGAACGGCAAGGTGGACCGCAAGGCGCTGCCGCCGCCCGGGCTGGCGAGCGCGCGCGTCTACGAAGCACCGCAGGGCAAGGTGGAAGAAGCGCTCGCCGCGATCTGGGCCGAAGTGCTCGGCGTGGCGCGCGTCGGCCGCCACGACAACTTCTTCGAGCTCGGCGGCCATTCGCTGATGTCGGTGCAGGTGGTGGCCCGCGTGCAGGGCGCGATGCACGCGGAGCTCTCGGTGAAGGACGTCTTCCAGCACCCGGTGCTCGCCGCCATGGCGGGCCTCGTTGCCGCGGCGGCGGCCAGAAAGCCCGTCGCCCAATCCCTTTCGGACATTGATTCCTTCATCGACAGTCTGGAGATCGCTTGATGGAAATCACGGCAACCCACCTTCACATCGGCAAGCGCTTCTCGGGCCTCGATCCGGCGCAGCGCCGCGCGGTCTACCAGAAGATCCGCGCGGAGGGCCTGGCCATCGGGCAGTTCCCGATCCTTGCGCGCGATACGGCGGCGCAGGCGCGGTGCCCCGCCTCGTATGCGCAGCTGCGCCAATGGTTCCTGTGGCAGCTGGAGCCCGGCAGTTCGGCCTACCACATCTCGGGCGGGCTGAAGCTCGGGGGCCTGCTCGACCGCGAAGCGCTGCAGGCCAGCTTCGACGCCCTGCTCGAACGCCATGAGTCGCTGCGCACGGTGTTCCAGGCCGATGCCGAAGGG
>NZ_JBFTPJ010000401.1:0-4968 GCF_056398445.1 Variovorax sp. 01T439_2 | reverse complement strand
GGCCGGTCTGCGTGAGGCTCGCGACCATGTCGACCTCGCCGATGCCCGCGGCCTTGAGTTCGGCTGCGAGCGGCTTCGAGTGGTCGATGACTGCATGGGCGCCGAGTGCCAGGCACCAGGCCCGCGTCTCGGCGCGCGAGGCGGTGGCCACCACGCGCAGTTGCGTGAGCTGGCGCGCAAGCTGGATCAGGATCGAGCCCACGCCGCCGGCCCCGCCGGTGACCAGCAGCGTCTGGCCCGCACCGCCGTTCTTCGGCACCCGGAGGCGGTCGAACAGCAGCTCGTAGGCGGTGATGGTGGTCAGCGGCAGCGCGGCGGCCTGCGCGTCGTCGAGGCTCGTGGGCGCCAGCGCCGCGATGCGCTCGTCCACCGCATGCAGTTCCGAATTGGCGCCGGGCCGCACGATCGAGCCCGCGTAGTACACGCGGTCGCCGACCTTGAAGTTCGTCACCCCGGCGCCGACCGCCTCAACCGTGCCCGCGGCGTCCCAGCCCAGCACCTTGGGCTGGCCGGCTTCGGGCGCCATGTTCCTGCGCACCTTGGTGTCGACCGGATTGACCGAAATGGCCTTCACGCGCACCAGCAGGTCGCGCGGGCCGGCCACGGGGGCGGGCAGTTCGATGTCCTGCAGCGACTCGGGGTTGTCGATGGGCAGGGGCTGGTAGTAGCCGATGGCTTTCATGGGGAGGACCTTTCCTTGTGTGTTTCCTGAACGATGGCTCGACTGTAGGATGGCAAGCCAGAATTGATAAGACCACCTCGAGGAGCAACACTTTCAAATGAAGATTGAAAATCTGTCGGACCTGCAGGTGCTGGTGCAGACCGCCCGCGGCGGCACGCTCACGGCGGCCGCCCATGCGCTCGGCATGACGCCGGCGGCCGCCAGCGCCACGCTCAAGCGGCTGGAAACGCAGCTCGGCGCCCGGCTGTTCGAGCGCTCGACGCGCGCCATGCGCCTGACCTCGCAGGGCCAGACGCTGCTCGACTACGCGGTGCGCGCCTTCGAGCTGCTCGACGAAGGCGAGTCGCTGGTCACGGCCGAGCGCGGCGAACTGGTCGGCAGCTTGCGCGTGGCCGCCCCGTCGGACCTCACGCGCAGCACGCTGCTGCCCTGGTTCGACGAATTCCTCGGGCTGCATCCGGGCGTGCAGCTGTCGCTGTCGGTCGGCGACCGGCTGCTCGACGTGACGCGCGACGAGGTCGACGTGGCGCTGCGCTACGGCGCGCTGGCCGATTCACGGCTGGTGGCGCGGCCGTTCGCGCTCACCAATCCGCTGCTCACCGCATCGCCCGCCTACCTGCGCCGCCACCCCGCGCCGAAGACGCCGCAGGACCTGGTGCACCACAACTGCCTCACCTTCGACCGCGGCGGACGCCGCCACCGCACCTGGCGCTTCGCGCAGAACGGGCAGTGGACCGAAGTGCGCGTGAAGGGCGACCGCAGCGTGGACGACGCTTCGCTCGCGCGCGAGTGGGCTGTCGCGGGGCGCGGCATCACGCTGAAGTCGGCGCTCGACGTGCGCACCGACATCGAAAGCGGCCGGCTGGTACACCTGCTGCCCGAGTGGGACACCGAGCCCTATCCGCTGCATGCATTGCTGCCGAGCGGACGCTTCGTGCCGGCGCGCGTCCGGGCGCTGGTGGACTTTCTCGCGCTGAAGTTCGAGGCGCTGACGGCCGCCGCCACGCTCAGATCATCGGCGTGACCGCACCGTCCATCGCGACGATCGCGCCCGTCACGTAGCTCGCCTTCGGCGAGGCCAGGAACACGACCGTGTTGGCAATCTCCTGCGGCGTGGCAATGCGCCCGAGCGGCAGGCGCGCCGTGGCGCGCTGCAGCGCCTCGTCGCTGCCGATGCCCTGCAGCTTCGCGTCCGCCTTCATGCCTTCCTGCAGCCGCTCGGTCAGCGTGAGGCCGGGGTTCACCGCGTTCACGCGCACGCCCTTGGCCGCATAGGCCGCGGCCATGCCGGCGCTCACCAGCATCAGCGCCGCGTTGGCCGCGCCGCCGGCCATGTGCACCGGGCTCGCGACCTTGCCGCCCTGGCCGATCACGTTGACGATCGCGCCGCGGCCGCGCTGGCCCATGCGCTTGACCGCCGGATCGATCATGTGGATGTAGGTGAAGTACTTGGCGTCCATCGCGTCGTGCCAGGCGGCGGCATCCAGTTCGTCGGGCGGCGTGCGGCGCGCGGCGCCGGCCGAATTCACCAGCACGTCGACCGGGCCGAAGGCCTGCTCGGCCGCATCGAGCGCGGCCACGGCGCTGGCCGGGTCCTTGAGGTCGGCTGCATGCACCGAGACCCGGCCCTCGGCCTGCGCGAACGCCTCGGCCAGCGCCTTGCGGCCCCGCTCCAGGTTCTGCAAATCGCGCGACACGAGGCTCACGCGCGCGCCCTCCTGCAGGAAGCCGAGCGCGCAGGCCAGGCCGATGCCCTTGCTGCCGCCGGTGATGAGAACGTGCTGGTCCTGGAGCTGGAGATCCATCGGGTGTCCTTGTGTGTCGTCGAAGCGCGCGAGGCGCGGGTCGCGTGGATTGAATCACCGCTCTAAGATCGGCGGATGAACGCATCCCCGGTATCCCTGCCTCGCTACTGGTCTCAACTGACGACGCGCGACTTTGCGGCGCTCGATGTGGCAGCCACGGTCGCGGTGCTGCCCCTCGGCGCCACCGAACAGCACGGGYCCCATCTGCCGCTGGGCGTGGACACGGTGCTGGCCGACGGTATCGTGGCCGCGTCGCTGCCGCTGCTGCCGGCCGCGCTGCCGGTGCTGTTTTTGCCGACGCAGCAGATCGGCCTGAGCCCCGAGCACGCGCGCTTTGCGGGCACGCTCACGCTGTCGGCCGAGACGCTGATTCGCATGTGGAAGGAAATCGGCGCCGGGGTGGCGCATGCCGGCGTGAAGAAGCTGGTGCTGTTCAATGCGCACGGCGGCCACGTGGGCGCGATGGACATCGTGGCGCGCGAGCTGCGCGCGGCGCACGGCCTCATCGTCTACAGCGTGAGCTGGTTCAACCTGCCGCTGGGCGATGCGGGCGCGCAGTTCGGCGACGGCGAGCACCGCTTCGGCGTGCATGCGGGCGAGATCGAGACCTCGATGATGCTGGCCCTGGCGCCGCAGCAGGTGCGCATGGGCGAGGCGAAGAATTTCCGCTCCACCTCCGAGCAGCGCGCGGCCGACTACGCGATTCTCGGCAACGGCAAGAGCGCCAAGCTCGGCTGGGCCATGGAGGACTACAACACGCAGGGCGCCGCGGGCAACGCCGCCGCCGCGACGGCGCCGCGCGGGCAGGCTGTTGTCGATGCGGCTGCCCAGCAGCTCGCTCTGTTGCTGGCGGAGGTCTCGCGGCTGCCGCTGGACACGGCTCGTACGGGGCCGCTGCCTTAGCTTGTTGTTGTTCTGGGTGCTGCTGTTCGGGGCGCGCTCCCGCCGACGGGGTACCTTGCTCCGCGAATGTCCTCCGGCCTGAGGCCTCCCCCTTGATTTCGCTGCGCAAGGCACCCCATCAGCGGGAGCGTTGGACAGAGCAGTTGTTGATCAGCGATGAACAACGAGCGTGTCCAGGTGCACAGGGCATCGGGTGCTCCCCGCAGCGAAATAAAGGAGGAGGCCGCAGGCCGGGGGACATTCGCGGAGGGGAGTACCCGGTGGCCTGTGCACGCGCCCTGAACAARAGCGCCGCCTGTCAGGCCGTTGCGCCAGCGCCCCCCAGCACCTCCGCGAACATGCCCGAGTCGACATTGCCGCCGCTCACGCAGATGCCCACCGTCTTTCCGCGCCAGCGCTCCTGCTGCTGGAGCGCGCCCGCCAACGCCGCGGCGCCTGCGCCTTCGGCCACGTTGTGCGTGTCGCTGAAGAGAATGCGCATGGCCTCGGCCACCTCGTCGTCGGTGACGGTGATCACGTCGTCCGCCTTGCGCAGGATCACCTCGAGCGATTCGGGCACCGGCGTGCGGCAGGCCATGCCGTCGGCCAGCCGCGTGCCGGCCGGCGACTCGACGGGCCGGCCCGCGCGGAACGAATCGCGGTAGGCCGTGGCATGCGCCGACACCACGCCGATGAGCCGGGTCGACACGCCGCAGTGCGCCCGCGCGGCGGCCGCGGCTGCGAAGCCGGAGCCCAGCCCGATCGGC
Organism: Variovorax sp. 01T439_2; assembly: GCF_056398445.1. Classification (NCBI taxonomy): domain Bacteria; kingdom Pseudomonadati; phylum Pseudomonadota; class Betaproteobacteria; order Burkholderiales; family Comamonadaceae; genus Variovorax; species Variovorax sp. 01T439_2. The sequence continues at coordinate 832 of NZ_JBFTPJ010000401.1, read as the reverse complement.
ACGAACAGCACATCGGGCGGCGCATCCTTCAGCGCGCTGAAGAATTCGACATACGCCGTCGACACGCCGCGCACCAGCTCGCGGTGGAACGAAGGCACACGGTGCATGCCGTCCCGCTCGGCGAGCAGGGCCGCATGCTCCGCGGCTGCCTGGAAGTCGTCGCCATGCTCGACCAGCTGCACGCCCAGCGCGCGCATCGCCGCGTTCTTTTCGAGCGAGTTGCCGTGCGGCACCACGATGGTGGCCGCGAGCCCGTGGCGCCGCGCCGCGAAGCCGACCGACTGGCCGTGGTTGCCGCGCGTGGCGCTGATGGCGTGGCGCACGCCGGGTTGCTCGCGCGCCAGCGTTTCGAAGTAGGTCAGCCCGCCGCGGATCTTGAAGGCGCCCGCCGGCGTGTGGTTCTCGTGCTTGGCCCACACCGTGCAGCCCAGGCGCTGCGCGAGCAGCGGCCACGCGTACTGCGGCGTGGGCGGCATGGCGGCGCCGACGGTGCGCTGCGCGGATTCGATTTCTTCGCGGCTGAATCTCACGCGCCCTCCTTCTCTTTTTACTTGCGTTCCGTCAGCGCCACGCGCACCGCCAGTGCGGCCAGCACGCTGCCCATGATGTAGCGCTGCGCGCGCAGCCAGCCGGCGCTTTGCGAGAGCACGGCCGTGATGCTCGCGGCGCCGAGGATCACCGCGGTGTTGACCGCGGCGCTGCTCGCYATCTGCGCCATGCCCAGCTGCATGCTCTGCAGCAGCACCGAGCCGCGCTCGGGATGGATGAACTGCGGAAAGAACGAGAGGTAGAACATCGCGACCTTCGGGTTCAGCAGGTTGGTGAGAAAGCC
>NZ_JBFTPJ010000400.1:0-4981 GCF_056398445.1 Variovorax sp. 01T439_2 | reverse complement strand
GTCATGGTGTTCTCTTTCGAAAATCAGGGCGAGAGCCGGCCCGTGTTCAGCTGCCGCGCGCGGCCTCGAAGGCCTCGCGCAGCACGGCCAGCGATCCGATGTGGTTGGCCAGCACGAGCACGAGCCGCGCATTGAAGGCGTGGCTCTCCTCGGTGGAAAGCCCCTGGTGCGCCTCGATCAGCGCCTCGTAGAAATCGTCGGGCGCTTCGAGGTTCGGTGCGGTGATCAGTTGTTGTTGCATGGTGGTCCTCATGCCTTGGCCAGTGCGCGGCCGATGGCTGCGCGGATGTTTTCTGCCGTGGGTTGCCGCCAGCGCGCGCACACATGCTGGTCGGGCCGCAGCAGGTAGACGGTGCCGGGCTGCGCGTCGTAGCGCTGCACGGCGAGCTCGCCTGCGGGCGTTGCGCCTTCCACGCGCACCACGTGCAGCGGAAGGTCGCAGGCCTTCAGCGCCTGCAGGCTGCGCTCGGCCGCTTCGTCAGTGCCGAACAGCAGCGCCGTGAACTGCGCCACATGGCATTCGCGCAGCAGCCAGCCGCTGCTGCCGTCGGCGCGCACGATGGGCGCATCGGCCGCCGCGGCGCCGGGCACCATCGCCCCCGCAAACACATCGGCATCGGGCGTGTTGAGCGGCGAATCGCGCAGCACCGCGGGCAACGAGAGCCGCCCGCTGTTGACCAGCGTGCGCGCGAAGGCGTGGCGCTTGGTGAGCTCCAGCACCGCGTCGCGGAACAGCCGGCTCACTTCGCTCTTGGGCGTGATGAAGTCGGTGGCGCGCGTGGAGTGGCGGATGTTCTCGTCGGCCGCGTATTCGCGCTCGCTCGCATAGCTGTCGAGCAGCGCGTCGGGCGCCTCGCCCTGGAGCACGGCCGCGAGCTTCCAGGCGAGGTTGTCGGCGTCCTGCACGCCCGAGTTGGCGCCGCGCGCGCCAAAGGGCGACACGCCATGCGCCGAGTCGCCCGCGAACAGCACGCGGCCGTGGCGGAAGCGCTCCATGCGCTGGCAGGCGAAGGTGTAGACGCTGGCCCAGCCGATCTGGAACTGCACGCCATCGAAGCCGATGCTGTCGAGCAGCGCGCGCACCCGCGGCGTGATGTTCTCGGGCTTGCGCTCTTCCACCGGGTCGGCGTCCCAGCCGAGCTGGAAGTCGACGCGCCACATGCCGTCGGCCTGCTTGTGCAGCAGCACGCTCTGGCCGGGGTGGAACGGCGGGTCGAACCAGAAGCGCCGCTCCGTCGGAAGCTGGGCATCCATCGTGATGTCGGCGATCAAAAAGCGGTCGCGGAAAGTGCGGCCCTTGGCTTCGAGGCCCATCAGCTGCCGCAGGTTGGAGCGCGAGCCGTCGCAGGCGCCGACGTAATCGGCAGCCAGCTGGTAGCTGCCTTCGGGTGTTTCGACAGTCAGCAGCGCGCCGTCATCGCGCGGCTCGATGCCCGTGACCTTGTGGTTCCAGCGCAGGTCGATCAGCGGCAGGGTGGCGGCGCGCTCGACGAGGTAGCCCTCGACGTAGTACTGCTGCAGGTTGATGAAGGCCGGGCGCTCGTGGCCGGGTTCGGGCAGCAGGTCGAAGCGGTAGACCTGCTCGCCGTGGAAGAACACCTTGCCCACGTGCCACGACACGCCCTTGTCGACCATGCGGTCGCCGCAGCCGAGGCGGTCGAACACCTCGAGCGTGCGCTTGGCGAAGCAGATCGCGCGCGAGCCGCTGGACAGCGTGTTGTCGTTGTCGAGCAGCACCACCGGAATTTCGCGCAGCGCCAGGTCGATGGCCAGCGTGAGGCCGACCGGGCCGGCGCCGACGATCACCACCGGGTGGCGGGCGGSCTTGGACGCGTCCTGGTCGGCATGGCGCCTGTAGTCGAAGCGCAGGCTTTGATAGTCGATCACGTGTTGTCTCCGTGTCTTTGTATTGCTTTGCTCCTTCCCCCTCCGGGGGAAGGCTGGGATGGGGGCTGACTGCGCTCGTTGCGGGCGCCGCGTGCCCCCACCCCAGCCCTCCCCCGGGAGGGGAGGGAGAAAAACCGGTCAGCCCTCGAGCGCCTTCCACATCTCGATGTCGCGCTCGGCCGTCCASAYGCGCGGGTCGGCATGGCCCGAGGCCTCGTCGTACGCGCGGCTCACGTCGAAGGGCATGCAGTGGTCGAAGATCACCCACTGGCTGTACTTGGGCTTGAGCTTGGCGTAGGTGTCCTTGTAGACCGTGTTCAGGTCGCGGCCGGCCTTCACGCCTTCCTGCACGCTCGCGTACACGTCGGAGATGAAATTGCGCGTGCCGGCCAGGCCCTCGGCCACTTCGGCCGGCGTGGTGAGCGCGGCGCCGCGGCCGGGCACCAGCGCGGCGGGCTTGAGCGCGGCGATGTTGTCCAGCGTCTGCGGCCAGTCCTGGAAGTAGGCGTCGCCCGCATACGGCGTGGCGCCGAACTCGACCAGGTCGCCCGACAGCAGCGTGCGCTCCCCGGGCAGCCAGACGACGGTGTCGCCCTTGGTGTGGCCGCGGCCCAGCTGGATCAGCTGCACCTCGAGCTTGCCGAGCCACAGCGTCATCTTGCCGGTGAAGGTCATGGTGGGCCAGGTCAGGCCCGGCGGCACGGTCTCGACGTTCTGGAACAGGCGCGGGAAGCGGCCGATCTCGCTGGCCTTGTCGGCTTCGCCGCGCTCGACGATCAGGTCGCGCGTGTCCTGGCTGGCCAGGATGTGCTCGGCACCGTAGCCGGCCGCGCCCAGCACGCGCACCGCGTGGTAGTGCGTGAGCACCACGTACTTGATCGGCTTGTCGGTCACTTCGCGGATGCGGCGCACCACGTCGGCCGCCATGGCCGGCGTGGCCTGGGTGTCGGCCACCAGCACGCAATCGTCGCCGATCACGATGCCGGTGTTGGGGTCGCCCTCGGCCGTGTAGGCCCAGGCGTGCGCCGAGATCTGGCTGAAGGTGATCTTCTTCTCTTCCATGTCGGCCTGGCTGGCGAACTTCTTGGCTTGGCTCATCGTGTGTCTCCGTCGGGTGGATCGAAATTTGAGTTCGTCTAAAGCAAATGAATTTGCGGTTAACGAATTCCTGGAGTGTAAGCCCGAGATCAGTTCATGTCTAATCCCTTCTTCATGAACGAACAACCAGACGCCAAGGCGGGCCATGGCAGCCAATGACAACGACCGCGCCGCCCAGCGCGGCATCCAGAGCATCGAAGTGGGTGGCCAGCTGCTGCGCGCGCTGGTGCACCACGGCCGGCCGATGGCGCTGAAAGACCTGGCGCGCGAAGCCGACATGACGGCCGCCAAGGCCCATCCGTACATGGTGAGCTTCGGGCGGCTCGGCCTGATCGAGCAGGACCGCGCCAGCGGCCACTATCTGCTCGGCCCGCTGGCCTTGCAACTGGGGCTCATCAGCCTGCAGCAGGCCGACCCGGTGCACATTGCGACGCCGCTGATTGCCGAGGTGGCGCAGCGCATCGGCCACACGGTGGCGCTCGCGGTCTGGGGCGCGCGCGGCGCCACCATCGTGCGCACGGCCGAATCGCCGTCGCCGGTGCACGTGAACATGCGGCACGGCACGGTGTTCTCGCTCACCAACACGGCCTCGGGCCGGGTCTTTGCCGCCTACCTGCAGGCCGATGCGGTGCGGCAGCTGCTCGACGCCGAGCGCCAGCGCCAGAAGCAGCGCAAGGCCGGCGAAGAGCCGCCCGCGGCCGGCATGCCGCCGCAGCCGCCGCTGCCTTCGTGGAGCGAATTCGAGCGCCAGCTGCAGGAAGTGCGCACGCACGGCATCAGCCGCTCCGAAGGCGAGGTGATCGAGGGCGTGAGCGCCATGGCGGCGCCGGTGTTCGACCACACGGGCGCCATCGTGCTGTCGGTCACGGCCATCGGCCCGGCCGCCATCTTCGACACCGCCTGGGACGGCGAAATCGCACGCGCGCTCAAGGCCTGCGCGGGCACGGTGTCCGCGCGGCTGGGCGCAACGTCTGCCGGAAGAAAGGCTTCCGCACCGCTGGATCCATGAGCAGCCTGGGCACCGCTTCTTCTTCCACACCGCCCGTCGAATCCGCCATTGCCCTGCTGGGCGGCGCCCGGCGCATCGCCGTGCTGTCGGGCGCGGGGCTGTCCAAGGCCTCGGGCATTCCGACCTACCGCGACGCCGACGGCCTCTGGATGAACCAGAACGCGCTGCAGTTCTCCCACGCCGAAGACCTGCAGCGCGACCCCAAGGGCTTCACCCGCTTCTGGGCCCGGCGGCTTTCCACCGTCGAGGCCGCGCAGCCGAACCCCGGCCATGCGGCGCTCGCACTGCTGCAGCGGCTGCGCCCCGCCACGCGGCTCATCACGCAGAACGTCGACGGCCTGCTCTCGATCGCGGGCGGGCTGGACGTGCTCGAACTGCACGGCTCGCTGCGCCGCTGGCGCTGCGACCACTGCGGCAACCGCCGCGGGCCCTGGCCCTTTCACCGCTGCATGCGCTGCGCCTCGCGCGCCCGGCCCGACGTCGTGATGTTCGGCGAGATGCTGAACCCAGGCGTGCTGCACGACGCGCAGGTGGCGGCGCAGGAATCGGACGTGTTCATGGTGGTCGGCAGCACGGCGGTGGTCTACCCGGCGGCCGAGCTGCCGCAGCTGGCGATGTCGCGCGGCGCGCGGCTGATCACGCTCAACATGGAGCCGCTGCCGCAACTGGACGCGGCGGCGGCGGTGGTTTTGCGCGGCGCGGCGGAGGTTCTTCTGCCGCGGCTCCTGGCGGGGATCGGCGGCTGAGGGCTCGCGCTCAGCCCTTCTTGCCCCCGAGCAGCACCAGCGCCCCGCCCACCACGATGGCGGCCACGCCGGCCCAGGCCGGGAAGTTGACCTGCTGCTTTTCCTTCACCGAGAACTCCAGCGGCCCCAGCTTGGCCTGGTGCGTTTCCTTCGTGAAGCTGAAGCCGCCGAGGCCGAGGCCCGCGATGCCCGCGACGATGAGCAGGATGCCGATGATGCGTGTGGCGTTCATGGTGGGGTC
>NZ_JBFTPJ010000399.1:0-4984 GCF_056398445.1 Variovorax sp. 01T439_2 | reverse complement strand
CCCTGAACAAGAGCGCCCCGAACAAACGTCCTTGAAAACATGAAAGGCCTCGCATGAGCACACTAAAAAACCACTACGACCTGCTGATCCGCGGCGGCACCGTGATCGACGGCACCAAGGCGCCGCGCTTCGAGGCCGACGTGGGCATCGCCCGTGGCCGCATCGCCGCCATCGGCAACCTTGCAGGCCACACCGCCGACCGGACGCTCGACGCCACCGGCCGCATCGTCGCGCCAGGCTTCATCGACTCGCACACGCACGACGACCAGGCCGTGCTGTCGCAGGCACAGATGCCGTTCAAGGTGTCGCAGGGCGTGACCACCGTGATCGCGGGCAACTGCGGCATCAGCGCCGCGCCGCTGCGCGAGGACATGGAGCTGCCGATGCCGCTGAGCCTGCTCGAGTCGCCGGCCGCGGGCCGGTTCACGAGCTTTGCGGCGTATCTCGATGCGCTGCGCGCCACGCCATCGTCCGTGAACGTGGCCGCGATGGTGGGGCATTCGACCCTGCGCGCCGTGGTCATGTCCGACCTCGACCGCCCTGCCAACGACAGCGAGATTGCCGCGATGCAGGCGCTGGTCGAGGAAGCCATGCAGGCCGGCGCGATCGGCCTGTCGACCGGCACCTTCTATCCGCCGGCCGTGAAAGCGACCACCGAGGAGATCATCGAGGTCGCCCGCCCGCTCAGCGCGCGCAGGGCGCTCTACGTGACGCACATGCGCGACGAGGCGGACCGCGTGATGGAGTCGCTCGAAGAAACCTTCCACATCGGCCGCGCGCTCGGCGTTCCCGTGGTGGTGTCGCACCACAAGGTGCAGAACGCGCAGAACTTCGGCAAGAGCAAGGTCACGCTGCCCTTCATCAAGGAAGCGATGCGCCACCAGTGCATCGGGCTCGACTGCTACCCCTACACGGCGGGCTCCACCATGATCCGCACCGACCGCGGCATGATGGATGGCCGCGTGCTGATTGCATCGAGCGTGCCGCACCCCGAATGCGCCGGCCGCGACCTGAAGGACATCGCGGCCGAATGGGGCGTGTCCGGCGAAGAGGCGGCCAAGCGGCTTTCGCCCGGCAGTGCGATCTATTTCATGATGGACGAGGACGACGTGCAGCGCATCCTCGCCTTCGAAGACACCATGATCGGCTCCGACGGCATTCCGCTCGGCGAGAAGCCGCATCCGCGGCTCTGGGGCACCTTCCCGCGCGTGCTGGGCCACTACAGCCGCGACGTCGGCCTGTTTCCGCTGGAGACGGCGGTGTGGAAGATGACCGGGCTCACCGCGCGCAACTTCGGGCTGCACGAGCGCGGCGCGCTGAAGCCGGGTCACCATGCGGACGTGGTGATCTTCGATGCCCAGGCGGTGCGCGACACGGCCAGCTACGCGTCGCCGACCTTGCCGGCCGAAGGCATCGATGCGGTGATCGTGAACGGCGCCGTCACCTGGCAGCACGGCGCGCACAGCGGCGCGCGCAACGGGCAGGTGATCACGCGGCGCGACGCGAAGGCCTGACGGGGATCAGTCGGGGGCGTTCATCACGCGGTCGAACTCCTCGTCGGCCGGAACGTTGTCGGCGTCGAGCTCGCTCGCATCGGTGAGATCGATGCCGGTTTCCTCCGACAGGTCGTCGGAGATTTCGCTGTCGGTCTCCTCGAAGTCGTCGGCTGGCGTGTTGTCGTCGTCTTCGTCGGACGACGAGGCGGAACGCGCGGTGGCGTCGACGTGAATCATGATCGGCTCCTCAGGCTGAATACTGGACGAACCCCTATAGTGCGCCTGTTTCGGCCATTCCGGTTCACCTGAGGGGCGGCGTCGGTGTCGGAAAGTTTCGCTGCACCGGCGCCGACGGCCTGGCCGCCCTGCTCTCAGTCCTTGTGGACGTGGCCATGTTCCCCGTGGCCTTCGTCCTGGCCATGGTCGCCGTGGCCGTGCTCTCCGTGGGCGAGACGGCTCACCAGCGAGACCAGCGCGATGCCCACCACCAGCCACACGATCTGCGCCGCGGTCTGCCGCGCGGGCAGCCGCTTCTGCAGCTGGGGAATCAGGTCGGCCAGTGCCACGTAGACGAAGCTGCTGCTGGCCAGCACCAGGAAGTACGGCAGCCAGCCGTGCAGCTGGTCGACCAGCCACCATCCCACGATGCCGCCGAGCATGGTCATGGTGCCGGCCAGCGACACCTTGACGAGCGCCGCGCGCTGGTTGGCCGAGCTCTGGCGCAGCACGACCAGGTCGCCGATGTGGTGCGGCACCTCGTGCGCCAGCACGGCCACGGCCGCCACCAGGCCCAGGCGGACGTCCGCGATGAAGGCCGACGCGATCAGGATGCCGTCGCCGAAGCAGTGCACGCTGTCGCCGGTGAGCACGGCCCAGCCGCCGCCCATGCGGGGCGCGTGGGCATGCGCATGGCCGTGGTGGTGGCCGTGGTCGTGGCCATGGCCGTGATCGCCGTGATCGCCGTGATCGCCGTGATGGTGCTCGTGCCCGTGGTGCCAGAGCTCGGCCTTGTCGAGCAGGAAGAAGAACACCAGCCCGAACAGCAGCACGCCGAACAGCAGCGCGGGCTCGATGCGGCTTTCGAAGGCTTCGGGCAAGAGGTGCATGAACGCGGTGGCCAGCAGCGCGCCCGCGGCCAGGCTCAGCAGGTGCTGCGAATTCACGCCGCCCGAACCGTTGCGAACGCCCACGCGCAGGAGCAATGCGGCCAGCCACACGCTTCCGATGCCGGCAACCAGGGTCGCCGCGATGATCACTATCAAATTCATAGCTGCTTGCGCAATGTCGATGGGCATCGATGCCCGATACCGTTCATAAAAAGAGAAAAGGCCGTCACTCGGACGGCCTTCGGCGGTGGGTGGCTGCTGGCGGCCGTCAGGCGACGCCATTGGCTTTGAACCAGGCCGTGGCGCGCTGCCATCCGTCTTCGGCCGCGCTCTTTGCATAGCTCGGGCGATRGTCGGCATGGAATGCGTGGCCTGCTTCGGGATACACGACGAAGCTCGAAGCCTTGGCCGCCGGGGTTCCGGTGGCCAGGGCGGCTTTCATCTTATCAACCGTGTCAAGGGGGATGCCCTGGTCCTTGCCGCCGTAGAGGCCGAGCACGGGCGCCTGCAGGCTGGCCGCGACGTCGATCGGATGCCTGGGCGTGAGTTGGCTCGGCTGGCCGACCAGCCGGCCGTACCAGGCCACGCCGGCCTTCACCTTGCCGGTGGCCGCATAGAGCCACACGATGCGGCCGCCCCAGCAGAAGCCGGTGATGCCGGCCTTGGCCACGCTGCCGCCATTGGCCGCGGCGTAGGCCAGCGCGCCGTCGAGGTCGGCCATGACCTGCGCATCGGGCACCTTGCTCACGATGTCGGCCTGCAGCTTGGGAATGTCGGTGTAGCTCTTGGCATCGCCCTGCCGTGCATAGAGTTCGGGCGCAATGGCCAGGTAGCCGAGCTGGGCGAAGCGCCGGCAGGTGTCGGCGATGTACTCGTGCACGCCGAAGATTTCCTGCACCACCAGGATCACGGGCAGGCCGGTCTTGCCGGCCGGCGCGGCCGCATAGGCTGGCACCTCGAAGCCGTTGACGGTGTACTTGATGGGCCCGGCCTTCAGGCCTTCGGCCGAGGTGCTGACGGCGGTCTGCGCCATGACCGGCATGACCGCGGCCGCGTAGCCCACGCCAACGGCGGCCTTGAGCGCGGTGCGGCGCGTGGTGCCCTGCTCGGTGCTCTGGCCGGGGCGAAGCGAATCGAAATCGGAACGGCTGTCGTCGCGAAGGGACATGGGTAGGGCTCCAGTTGAATCGTCGGACAAGGAGGGCATGCGCGAAAACGCACGCCGCAATGTAGGCGAAATCAGCCGGCCCCGTCTGTCGGCAGGGTTGCTGGCTGGCTCGGCTTTCTAGTCGCGGTAGGCGCGGCGCGCCAGCGCGGCGGCCAGCACCTGGGCCGGGTCGACCAGGCTCAGCCCGGCCACGGCGGCCGAGCCCTGCAGCCCGAGCGGCACCTCGGTGCAGCCCATGATGATGGTGACCGGCCCGTGGCGCTCTGCGAGCCGCAGCGCCACCTGCGAAAAACACGCTTCGGCGAGCTGCATGTTGCCGGCCTTGACGCCGTCGAAGATGCCGCGCGTGATGATGCGGCGCTCTTCGGCCAGCGGCACATGGCAGTCGAGCCCTGCCTCGGCCAGCGCCTGTTCGTAGAGCCGCACGCGGTAGGTGCCTTCGGTGGCCATCAGCGCCACGCTGCCCGTGCCCTGCGCGGCCAGATGCCGCGCCACCTCGCGTGCCATGTGCAGCAGCTCGACCTGCGGAAAGCGCTCCTGCAGCCGGGCATGCCAGGCATGCGCGGTGTTGCAGGCAATGGCCACCGCCTGGCTGCCCAGCGCGGCAAGCCGCCCGAGCGCCTGCAGCATCGGCTCGAGCGGCTGGTGCGCGCCGTTCTCGGCCGAGCCCAGCGCATCGGTGCGGTCGGGAACCGGCACCTGCGCGAGCCAGTGCTCCGGAAAGGACTGGTCCCGCACCGGCTCCCCGCGCGCGCGCATCTGCTGTGCGCAGGCCTGCACGAACAGCCGGACGAAGTCGGCCCCCGCCGCAGGGCCCATGCCGCCCAGGATGCCAACGACGTTCGTGGAAGCCATTGATCGCGTACGTCCGTGGGTCAGGTCGCCGGCTTGTCGGAAGGCGCCTTGATGTTGTCCTTGAGCTGCTGGCTCATGGGCAGGTTCAGCGGCACGTTCTTCGGCGGGATCGGCGACATGAACCACTTGGTGTAGAGCTTCTCGAATTCGCCGCTCTTCATCATGCCGATGAAGGTGTCGTCCACCAGCTTCTTGAAGGCCGGGTCGTCCTTGGGCAGCATGCAGGCATAGGGCTCGACCTGCAGCGGCTCGCCCACCACCTCGTAGTCGGCCGGGTTCTTGGCGTTGGCGATCAGGCCGAACAGCAGGATGTCGTCCATGGCAAACGCCACGGCGCGGTCGCTTTCCACGAGCAGGAA
>NZ_JBFTPJ010000398.1:0-5004 GCF_056398445.1 Variovorax sp. 01T439_2 | reverse complement strand
GGGCAATACCGCACCGGCCCCGCCGAAGGACGACTGGACGGCCTACGGCGGCAACGGCATGGGCCAGCGCTATTCGGCGCTCGACCAGATCACGCCGGCCAACGTCGGCGAGCTGCAGGAGGCATGGCACTTTCGCACCGGCGACGTGCGCGGCCAGAGCGGCGACCCCGAGGAGACGACCTTCGAGGTCACGCCGCTGAAGATCGGCGAGCGGCTTTTTCTTTGCACGCCGCACCAGTCGGTGGTGGCGCTGAACGCGACCACCGGCCAGCAGCTCTGGCGCTACACGCCCGAGATCCGGCGCCCGCTGGCCTTGCAGCACCTGACCTGCCGCGGCCTGTCCTACGACCCGGGCAGTGCGGTGCGGCCCGCGCCCGCAGCGGCTGCTGCTTCATCGCCACCCGCGGCCGGCGGCGACTGCGACGCCAAGCTCTTCATGCCCACGGCCGACGGCCGCGTCATCGCGCTCGACCCCGGGAGCGGCAAGCCCTGCATGCGCTTTGGCGGCGGCACGGGCCAGATCGACCTCTGGAAGAACATGCCCAACGTGAAGCCCGGCTCGTATTACTCGACCTCCCCCGTGGTGGTGACGCGCTCCCTCGTCATCGTGGGCGGCACGGTGCTGGACAACGTCTCGACCAAGGAAACCTCGGGCGTGATCCGGGCCTTCGACATCGACACCGGCGCGCTGGTGTGGAACTGGGATTCGGGCAACCCGGACGACACCGCACCCATCGCGGCCGACCGCAGCTACACGGCCAACTCGCCCAACAGCTGGTCGATCTCCAGCGTGGACGAGGCGCTCGGGCTGGTCTACGTGCCCACCGGCAACCAGCCGCCCGACCAGTGGGGCGGCAAGCGCACCGAAGGGGCCGAGCGCTATTCGTCCTCGGTGGTGGCGCTGGACCTGGCCACCGGCCGCGTGCGCTGGAGCTTCCAGACCGTGCACCACGACCTCTGGGACTACGACGTACCCTCGCAGCCCAGCCTCGTCGACCTGCGCATCGGCAGCGAGACGGTGCCCGCGCTCGTGCAGCCGACCAAGCAGGGCGAGCTGTTCGTGCTCGACCGGCGCGACGGCAAGCCCCTGACCAAGGTGCATGAACGGCCCGCGCCGCAGGGGCCGGCCGCGGGCGACCACACCTCGCTCACGCAGCCGGTGTCGGAGCTGTCCTTCGATCCGCCCGCGCTCACGCCGGCCGACATGTGGGGCGGCACGGTGTTCGACCAGCTGGCCTGCCGCATCGCCTTTCACCGGCTGCGCTACGAAGGCCGCTACACGCCGCCGTCGACCGAGGGCTCGCTGATCTACCCCGGCAACTTCGGCGTCTTCAACTGGGGCGGCGTGGCGGTCGACCCGGTGCGGCAGATGGCGTTCACCACGCCGGCCTCGCTGGCCTTCGTGTCCAGGCTGATTCCGCGGGCCGACGACACCTCGCTCTATGTGCAGGGCAAGGACCGGCCCAACGACAGCCTGCCCGCGCTCAACGAGAACTTCGGCGCGCCGTTCGCGGTGCAGCTGAGCGCCTTCACCTCGGTGTTCGGCCTGCCGTGCCAGGCGCCGCCCTGGGGCCATGTGGCCGGGGCCGACCTGCGCACCGGCCGCGTGGTGTGGAAGCACAAGAACGGCACCGTGCGCGACAGCTCGCCGCTGCCGCTGCCCTTTGCGATGGGCGTGCCCAGCCTCGGCGGGCCGATGATGACGGCCGGCGGCGTGGCCTTTCTCTCGGGCACGCTCGACTACTACCTGCGCGCCTACGACGTGGCCAGCGGCAAGGAGCTCTGGCGCAGCCGCCTGCCCGCGGGCGGACAGGCCACGCCGATGAGCTACCGCGGCAGCGACGGGCGCCAGTACGTGGTGGTGGCCGCGGGCGGCCACGGCTCGCTGRGCACGCGCACCGGCGACCACGTGATCGCCTACGCGCTGCCCAGGCGCTGAACCTTCAGCCCGGCGCGACCTTGTCCTCTTCGCGCCAGCCGCGCAGCCGCCGGTACAGCGTGCCGCGCGACACGCCCAGCTGCCGCGCCGCCTGCGAGACGTTGCCGCCCTGTGCCGCCAGCGTGTCCTCGATCAGCTTGCGGCTGTGCTCGCGCAGCGTTTCGCCCGGCAGCGCTTCCACCGGCACGTGGTGGGAGGCGATCGCTGGCGTGTGCTCGTGCGCCGCCAACGGCTGGGCCGCCGCGGGCTCGGCGGACAACACCGCGCCGGCGTCGCCGGGCACCGCCACCGCATGCCTGAAGTCCACGCCGTCCGCAGCCTTCAGGCGCGCCTGCACCCACACGCCCAGGCCGCTCGCCAGGCGCAGCGGCTGCGCGGCTTCGCGCCTTTCGAGCCGCAGCAGGCTCGCAAGGTCGTGGCCCAGCATCGATTCGACATCCCGCTCGCAGGCCTCTTCGGGCAGGCGGCCGATCAGCCGCGCGCCGGCACTGTTGAGCCAGGCGATGGTGCCGTCGGGCGCCACGCCGGCCAGCGCTTCCATCGGCGTGCCCAGCAGCGTGGGGCTGGCCTGGAAGCGCAGGATCAGGTGGTCGCGCGACTGCGCCTGCAGCAGGCGGTTCTCGATGGTCGTGGCGTAGAGCCCCACCATCGAGGCTGCATCGAAGCCGAAGCGCCGCGCCTCCATCGTGATGTCGAGCACGCCCGCGAGCCGGCCCGCCACGTCGCGGATCGGCGCCGCGGCGCACTGCATCTGCGACAGCACGTCGAAGTAGTGCTCCGCGCCGTCGACCGTGCAGGCCTGCCCGGTGGTCGCCACGATGCCCGGCGCGGTGGTGCCGACGATGCGCTCGGAAATGTTCACGCCCACGCGCGCGGTCTTGCGCAGCACCGGCTGGTGCGCGGCGGCCGGCTGGTGCGTGACGTGCACCACCACGCCTTCGCCGTCGGTCAGGATCACGCGGCAGTCGGTGCCCGCGAGCGCGCTTTCCATGCTCGCGAGTTCCTGCCGCGCCACCTCGAGCAGCTCGCGGTTGCGCGCCAGCGTGGCGTGCAGGCGGCTCGGCGTGACCGCATCGAAAGGCACGATGCGCTGCCGGTCGCTGTGGTTGCGGGTGCAGCGCAGCCACGACTGGATCACCGCCTCGCCGACGAGGCCCGATGGCCGCACGCCTTCCTCGAAGAACTGCTGCCGCGCGAGCGCCACGCGCTGCGCCGGCGTGCTGGAAAAAAGTTGGCGCGGCGCGGTTGCCGTGCCCAGCCGTTCGAAAGCCATGCTGTTCGCCGCTCCTCGAAATGGGGGATCAGGAAGGAAGGGGAGATCGCTGCCCCCGTCGAATGTGTTCCGCAATGGAACAGCGCCGGACTGGGGAAATCCCGAAGATGAACGCGAGCGCGGCACAACCGATCCTTGCGGCACAAAGGAGACCCACGATGAAAAAGATCCACTCCGGTTGGCTTGCGCTCGCCGGTGCATTGCTGTGCCTGGGCAGCTCGCCCGCCGCGGCGCAGGCCTCGGCCGCCAAGCAGGTGAACGGCGACTTCGTTCGCGCCAACGCGGCCCAGAAGAAGACCCCCGACTGGCCGAGCTACGGCCTGGACTACGCCGAGTCGCGCTTCAGCAAGCTCGACCAGGTGAACGCCGGCAACGTGAAGCAGCTGGGGCTGGCCTGGTCCTACAACCTCGAGTCCACGCGCGGCGTCGAGGCCACGCCGCTGGTGGTGGACGGCGTCATGTACGTCACCGCGTCGTGGAGCGTGGTGCATGCCATCGACACGCGCACCGGGCAGAAGCTCTGGAGCTTCGATCCGCAGGTCGACAAGTCCAAGGGCTTCAGGGGCTGCTGCGACGTGGTGAACCGCGGCGTGGCGCTGCACGAAGGCAAGGTCTACGTCGGCGCCTTCGACGGACGGCTGATCGCGCTCGATGCGGCCACCGGGCAGAAGGTCTGGGAGAAGAACACCATCGAGGGGCAGAAGGGCAGCTACACCATCACCGGCGCGCCGCGCGTCTTCAAGGGCAAGGTCATCATCGGCAACGGCGGCGCCGAGTACGGCGTGCGCGGCTACGTCACAGCCTACGACGCGAAGACCGGCGAGCAGAAGTGGCGCTGGTTCGTGGTGCCGGGCGACCCGGCCAAGCCCTTCGAGGACGAATCGATGGCGCGCGCCGCCAAGACCTGGGACCCTTCGGGCAAGTACTGGGAGGCCGGCGGCGGCGGCACCGCATGGGACAGCTTCGCCTTCGACCCCGAGCTCAACCTGATGTACGTGGGCACCGGCAACGGCTCGCCCTGGGCGCACAAGAAGCGCAGCCCCAAGGGCGGCGACAACCTGTACCTGGGCTCGGTGGTGGCCCTGAACCCCGACACCGGCAAGTACGTGTGGCACTACCAGGAGACGCCCGGCGACAACTGGGACTACACCTCCACCCAGTCGATGATCCTGGCCAACGTCACGCTCGGCGGCAAGGCGCGCAAGGTGCTGCTGCATGCGCCGAAGAACGGCTTCTTCTTTGTCATCGACCGCACCAACGGCAAGTTCATCTCGGCGAAGAATTTCGTCGACGTGAACTGGGCCACGGGCTACGACAAGAACGGCCGCCCCATCGAGATCGCGGCCGCGCGCCAGAACGACAAGCCCGGCGACAGCATTCCCGGCCCCTTCGGTGCGCACAACTGGCACCCGATGTCGTTCAACCCGCAGACCGGCCTGGCCTACCTGCCGGCGCAGAACATCCCGATCAACCTGATGGACGACAAGGACTGGAAGTTCGACCAGAACGCACCGGGCCGGCCGCACGCCGCGCTCGGCTGGAACACCGCCATGTTCGCCAACGCCGAGCCGCCCAAGAGCAAGCCCTTCGGCCGCCTCGTCGCCTGGGATCCGGTGGCGCAGAAGGAAGCCTGGGGCGTGGACTACGTCTCGCCCTGGAACGGCGGCACGCTCACCACCGCCGGCAACCTGGTGTTCCAGGGCACGGCCGACGGCCGCCTGGTGGCCTACAACGCGAGGCAACCTGGTGTTCCAGGGCACGGCCGACGGCCGCCTGGTGGCCTACAACGCGA